>JAGRIN010000230.1 GCA_020443245.1 Pseudomonadales bacterium | reverse complement strand
TCAGTTTCTACCCCCAGGTCACGCCACTCGAAGGATAACTACCACGGGCGGCGAGAAGCCTCCCAGTCGAAAGGCACATGACCATCGTCGGTGAGCTGGCGGATTGTCGCGACCGGCCTTTCACCCGCAAGATCGAGGAATCCGATCGTGCCGAGCTGCGTGTTGAGATTGTGAGGAAACGTCGGCGAACCCGGATTGATGCAGAGCACGCCATCGAACATGTCAATCTGTTCGACATGCGTGTCGCCATAGATCAGCACGTCCGGGCGCGCATCGGGGTACAGGCGATCGATCCATCGCGAAACCGTCAGGTGCGGCGGCATCTCCGGCATCGGGATGTAGTGCGTCAGCCCGACCCTGAATCCGTTCAGTTCCAGCAGCCAGACTTCCTTCAGCCGCGGATCGTCAGGCTGCACGTCGCGCCCGCTCGAACCGTCATCACCATTGCCCCGTGCTGCATAAACAGGGGCGATCTCGCCAAGCTGGTCGATGACCGAAAGGTCATGAATGTCGCCGGCGTGCAGGATGCAATCGACGCCACTAAACGCTTCAAAGACGTGCGGCCACAGTTCCGGCATCGCCTCCGGAATATGCGTGTCCGATATCAGGCCAACTTTCAAGCGCGCACCGATCAATCAGCGACGGGAGCCACATTGCACCACGATCGATACATTCAGTCCACCAACCGCAAACGTCCCGGCGACGCGATACGACCCAGCAAGTCATAGGTCACCGGCATCACGAGCAGCACGAGCGGCATCTGCACGATCAGTCCCGAGATGATCGCCACGGCGAGTGGTTGTTGCATCGCCGAACCTTGCCCCAGTGCGAGTGCAAGCGGAAGCAACGCGAGGATAGCTGCGAGTGTCGTCATCGCGATGGGCCGCAGGCGGTTGTAGCCCGCGCGACGCAAGGCATCACTCCTGGCAATGCCGGATCGCAAGAGCTCATGGAACTCGGAAAAGTAGAAAATCGAAACCTCGGTCACGATGCCGATGATCATTGTCATCCCCATGATCGCAGTGATATTCAGTTCAATATCAGTGATCCAGAGGCCGATAAATACCGCGCTCATTGCCAGCAGAGGCGACGTCATGATGGCAATCGCAGCGGCGAAATCTTCATAGAGGAAGATGAGCAGCAGGAACACGAGTGCCAGCGCCGCCACAAACACGATGAGCAATCCCTCAAAAGCGATCTGTTGCTGCTTGTAGAGCCCGCCAAGATCGTAATACATGCCTTTCGGCAGCAACCCATCGGTCGCCAGTACGTGCTTCACATCGCGGATCGTGGACCCGAGATCCCGACCGCTGATGCGTGCCGTGACCGCAACCACGCGCTTCAAGTTGTCACGTGCAATCTGCGGCTGGCCGACTTCCGCTTGAATCGTCGCGATTCGTGAAAGTGGCAGTCGATGGCCGTCCGGCGCGGTCAACCAGATGTTTCGGAATGCGGTTGTCTTGTCGCGCATCGCCGCAGGCACCCACACCCTGACATCCACCAGCTTCAGCTCTTCCTGCACGCTGGTGGTGACCGTGCCATTGAACCAGGCATTCAATTGCGCTGTAACGGTCGCGGGATCGATGCCCTCGAGCGCGGCCTTGTCGCGGTCAACCACGATGCGGGTCGCATCGCCAGCCAGGATGACACCGTCCTGCGCATCGACGATTCCGTCCACCTGACTGATCCGGCTCGCGACCTCGGGCGCAACGCGATTCAGGTCGGCAACATTGTCACTGAACAACTTGATCTCGACCGGTTGCGGCACTGCAGTGAGATCACCGATGAGATCCTCCATCAGTAGCGCCATCTCGATTTCGATACCGGGCACTTCCTGTTCAATCCGTTCCCGGATCCTGTCCATCACCTCGTCGATCGGGGCGCGCGGCAGGGGCTTCAGGCGAATGAAGTAGTCGCCCTCATTGGCTTCGGTCAGGCCACCGCCAAGCTGCACACCGGTGCGCCTTGAATAAGTCTCGACTTCGGGCGTTTGCTGGATGATGTGTTCAACCTGGCGCAAGACACGATCAGTCTCGGCAAGCGACGTCCCGGGCGGACACCGGTAATCCAGGATGAATCCACCTTCGTCCATGTGAGGAATAAATCCGGACCCGATACTGAGGTAGGCTCCGACACCGGCGACAACGAGCGGCAGGATGCCGACGAGAATCAGCAGGGGCCTCTGAAACAGTCGATCCATGACTCGAAGGTAGCCCTGCTGAAGTCGACCAAACAGCGCACCGACATCCTCGCGCTCCGCATCCTGCCTTGTCAGGAAATGCTCTGCAAGCAGCGGCACGGCGAGCCATGCAATGAGAAATGAGATAACGAGGCTGCTCGCCATCGTGACCGACAACGCCTTGAAGAACGCGCCGGTCACGCCAGTCAGGAACGCGAGCGGCGCAAAGATGATGACCGTGGCCGCAGACGAGCCAGCGAGCGGCGGCGTGAACTCGATTGCGGCCTGCCTGATCGTCAGGGGAATGTCGTCCTGTCGTTCACGCAATCGTCTCACCACATGCTCAATCATCACGATCGCATCATCGACGATCAGCCCGACCGCCGCCGCCATGCCGCCGAGCGTCATGATATTGAAGCTCATGTTTTGCAGCTGCAGTAAGAGCACGGTACCAGCCAGAACTGCAGGGACAATCAGTACTGCAACAACCGTTATCTTCGCACTACGCAAAAAAACGAAGAGCACAACCGCTGCGAGGAGCACACCAATCGCGATTGCGTCACGCACACTACTTGCCGAGGCGATGATCAATTGGCTCTGGTCGTACCAATTCGCGACTTCGATGCCAGGCGGAAGTTTGTCGCGGTAAGCCTCCAACTGGTGCTGGATGTCGCGGACGATCTGGACCGTATTGCCGCCCGGCTGCTGGTAAACCTGGAGGAGGACCGCATCCTTTCCATCTGCCGTCACGCGGGTCCAGCGCGGCGCTGTGGATCTCTTCACGCTGGCTACATCATCGAGCCTGACGACACCACCATCGCCTGTTCGCAGGACAGTGTTCTTGATCGAGTCGAGCGAACCGAGCCGTGTATCGGAGAGCAGCAGGTAAAGCTTGTAATGATCCTCGAGCCGACCGACTGCCTCGAGAATGTTGCTGGCATTCAAGGCATTCGCGATCTCCTCCAGGGAAAGACCGAGCGCGGCAGCACGCTCCGGGTCCACCTCGACACGATATTCTGCCTGCTCGCCGCCCAGCACCGTCACCTTGGCGACACCATCGACTGACGATAGCAGCGGGACCAGTTCATAGGTCGCGAGATCTCGCACCTCGACCGCTGACCGGGAACTCGATACCAGCGAATAGGCTGTCACCGGAAATACGGTCGGATCCATACGACGGACACTGAAGCGTGTACCGGAAGGCAACGCCGGCAGTTCCTGGTTGATCGCCGATTCCACCTGCAAGAGCGCCGAAACCATGTCCTCACCCCAATCGAAATTGATCGAGAGTTCGGCGCTGCCGCGGCTCGTGGTGGAACGGACAGACTTTACGCCGGGCACCGATCGCACGGCTTGTTCAACCGGGCGGGTGACGGCAATGACCATCTGGTCTGCCGGGCGATCGCCCGCTTCGACGGCGACGGATATCCTCGGAAAGTCGACATGCGGAAAGAGCCCGACCGGCAACCTCAGGCTGAACGCTGCGCCGGCAAGGACCATTACAGCGATCAAAAACAGTATGGATCGACGATGCAACGCCGCCCAGTGCGCAAGGTTCACGGCGTGTTCTCCCGAACCGGCATGCCGTCCTCGAGTTCATAGTTGCCAAGCGTGACGACGTGATCCCCCGGGGCAAGCGTGCCCTGTACCGCCACGACGCCGTCCGCCTCAATGCCGGTCGTGACGACAATCCTGTGCGCGATAGAATCGCTGACGACAAACACGTACGCCTGCTTTCCATCGTCGAGCACGGCGCTGCGCGGCACAACAACAGCATCCTGCACTTTCAGGTTGATGCGACCGGCGACTCTGACGCCAAGCGCGAGATCTGTCCCAACGTCAAGATCGACCAATACTTCAACAAGATGCGTCGAGGGATCGATCATGCCGTGAACCTCCCGGACGACACCGCCAATTGGCCTTGCATCGCCGAATACCGGTGAGAGTTGGACATTCATCCCCGGCACGATGCGCGGTACGTTCTCTGGTTCCACGCCCAGTCGCGCGACCAGGTGATCGTTCGATGCAACCAGCAACGCCGCCGTATCGCCCGGCACACGATCGCCCTGCTTCACGGCAAGGTTCTCCACAATCCCGGAGACCGGGGCGGTCAACGTGCGAGCCTCATCGACAAGTCCCTGCGCCGAGAGGGACGCCAGCGCGGCACGCGCATCACGATCTGCTGCTGACGCTTTTTCGACGTCCGCGTTGCTCGCCAGGTTTTGCTTGCGCAGCCGCCGTTGCCTCGCCAGTTCACGCTCGGCCAGAGTGAGCGCATCCTGCGCCTGCTGGAATTGCCTGCGCCCATCCGGTGATGCCACCACGCTGAGCAAGCGATCTCCCGCGCTGACTCGCTGCCCGGTACTCACCCAGACCTTGTCGATCAGTCCTCCATACGGCAACGAGACAACGTGAACCTGGTCAGGATGCGCATCGACAATGCCGAAGGTCCTGATCGTCTCCGCCAGATTCTGCTTTGAGACAACGCCGGTCTCGACCAGTGCAACCGGCCCACTCGCCTCTGCGCGCACATCGAAGGTGATGCACAACAGGCCCATGATGATGAGCGATCTTAAGAAGCGGATACATGTCATTTCGATGTTCCTCCTGGAACAGCGAGCAGCGTGTCCAGCGCAATACGGTTCTGCCACGCCGATTCAATGAGAGACAACCACGCCATGCGGTTCGAAACCCACGTTTGCTCGACATTGAGAAAAGCCGTCGGCGCGAGGTCGCCTCGATCATATGCAGCCCGGGCCTGGTCTCGCAGCGCGGATAGTTGGTCAAGGTATTTTCGGTCGACAACAAGCTGGTTGCCGATAAGTGACTGCAGGGAAAGCAACTTGTCGATGTCCGATCCTGCATGCGACAGCCTGGCGACATACTCGGCACGCAGTTGCTCTCGCGAGGCCCGCTCGATTGCGATATCACCCCGGCTGCCATTCAAAAACGGCAAGGTCAGGGAAACCCCCAGTCCATTCGTGCGAACGTCACTCGTGTCACGCGAGCGGTTCAGGCTCAGGCCAATGGAAGGGACCTGGTTCAGGACCGCGGCACGAACACGCGCTTCCTGCTCGACGTACCCGGCCTTCAACGCCATGAGATCGGGACGGCGTTCGGCAATATCTGACAATTTCGTGGTGGCGCTATCAGCCGGCACGGGTTCCGGCAAACCCGGAGGCGTGATCTCAACCTGCGCGTACGGTGCAAGGCCGAGCAGAAGGTTGAGATCGTGGCGAACCTCGTTGAACGTCTGCTCTGCCTGGTGCAATTGATTCGACACGTCGACGAGTGCAACCAGGTCGGTGGCGTTCTGGTCGAATGTTACGTCACCCTGGGACATCGCCGCGCTTGACCTGTCATACCGCTCTCGCCAGCGTGCTGACTCGTCGCGGAGCAGTTGGAGTTGCTGTGACGAGATCGCGTAA
>JAGRIN010000229.1 GCA_020443245.1 Pseudomonadales bacterium | reverse complement strand
CATCCCTTTGCCCATCTGCATGGTTTCGCCGTGCATCATTTCCTGATGCTGGGCTCGCATGGCGTCGCGATCGGCATTGCTACCGGCACCTGGTCCTGCACCTGATCCTGCGCCCAAGGCAGGCGCTGAAAGAGCGAAGGCACAAACGCCGATTACGGCCAGCTTTGTCATTGCAGTTTTCACGTGAATCTCCTTCTCTGGCAATACGCCTCCAATGTAGCCTCGCTGATGGGCGGGGCGCTTGATCTGTATCATACTGGCCGCAATCAGCGTCCCGAGGAGAAGGTATGGACCCGGTCAACATTCCCGGCGGTGCCGGCAACATCGAGGCGGTTCTGGAGCGCATACCGGGCAGTACCCTGGGCGCCGTTCTCTGTCATCCGCATCCACTTTACGGTGGCTCGATGCACGATGGCGTACTCGCGTCGATCGATGACGCATGCCGTGAGGCTGGCATCAGTACACTTCGATTCAACTTCAGGGGCGTCGGTGGATCTGGCGGAGAGCACGATCGCGGCGTGGGAGAAAGCGATGATGTTGCGATGCTCGCCAACTGGATGCGCGACGAGTGTGCAAGCGATGCGGTTTTCCTGGGCGGCTATTCCTTCGGCGCGGGGATTGCCCTGCGTGCTGCAGCGCGGGTGCAACCGCGAGCGGTCGTGTTGGTTGCGCCACCCGTAGCGATGATCGAACCGTTGGTGGCGCAGGCTTGTCGTGCGCTGGTTCTGCTGGGTGAACACGATACGATCGTCGATGCGGAGGCCGCGGCAGCCCTGTTCGAATCGAATCCACAAGCACGCGTACACATTGTGCGCGGCGCGGATCATTTTTTCATGGGCGCGGGGCCGGAGATCGAGCGAACCGTCGCGAAGTTTCTGTCCGAAGCGTGATACGCTTGGCCCATACGGTTCAAAGAGGGGAGCGATATGCCGAGACTGGGTGACTGTGTGCTGAAGGGAGCGTCCGGCACCGCGTACAGTATGAAGGTCTATGCCGGCAGTACGCGCTTCAACGACTTCATTCCCGGCGTGTTCGTGATTGCGAAGATGAAGGGTGACGACGTCCGCGCGCTCTACCTGGGCGAGTCCGACAACGTCGATCCTGCTCTCTCGAAACATCCTCGTCGGGCAGACTTCGAGTCCGCCGGATTCGACCGGATTCTCTTTCTCAGGAATGCTGACAAGTCGACGCGGGAAGCGGTCGTTTCCGATCTCACGACTGCGCTCAAACCCGAGCTTGCCGATTGAGAAGCGCCGTGTTGCGTCCACTCGCCATTGTCTTCTTGCTCTTGGTCACGGCCGCCTGTTCCAACGAAACGACGCCGGCCCTGGATGCAGATGAGCAGGCTGAACTCGAAGCCGCCTTCGAGGGTGCGACAATGACGCCGCGCCGCCAGGCGCAGTGGGCGCACAGCTGCGCGCTGTGTCATGTTCGCGGGGAAGGTGGCGCGCCCAGGGTGGGCGACCAGTTGGCCTGGAAGGAACGAGTTGCCGCGGGGAACGCGTGGCTCCTGAAACATACGCTGGAAGGCAAGGGCCAGATGCCGCCGCTCGGGTATTGCATGGATTGCGAGGCCTCCGACTTTGCCGCCATGATCAACATGATGTCGGGGCAAAAATGATGCTGACCAGACGCCGGTTCCTGGCCAGTACGTTACTCGCTGCGGCATGGGGCGGTATGCCCGGCATGGCGCGCGCGAGTATGCAGACGCCGTGGCGAAACTGGTCCGGTTGGCTCCTCGCCAACCCGAAAGACCGGATTGCGCCTGAAAGTGAAGACGAACTGATCACCTTCCTGAAGCAGAGTAGTGGCAAACTGCGTCCCGTCGGAGCGGGTCACTCCTTTACGCCCCTCGTGCCCACGGAAGGACACCTGCTGGTACTCGATCGGTTGAGCGGAATCGTGAGCGCCGACGCCGGGACGCTGCGCGCCCGAATCCGTGCGGGCATGCGGCTCGGCGACATCGGTGAGCCGCTCGAGGCGAAAGGCCAGGCGATGTACAACCTGCCTGACATCGACCGACAGACGCTGGCGGGGGCCATTTCGACCTCGACGCACGGTACGGGGCTTGGACTTCGCTCGCTGTCCGGCTATGTCACCGGGTTGCGCCTCGTGACATCCGGCGGCGATGTCATGGAACTCTCGGCATCGAGCCAGCCGGATATTTTCAACGCCGCGCGCGTATCGGTTGGCGCACTCGGCATCATCACCGAGGTCGAGATGCAGAATCGGGCGCCTTTTCGACTGCTCTCGCGAACGTGGATACAGAATACGGAAGAAGTACTCGAATCGTTCGACAAACTTGCCGCCGAATGGCAGCACTTCGAACTGATGCCTTTCCTGCATGCCGATTACTCGCTTGTGATTGCGCACAAGGAAACGAGCGAACCGGTGCGTCCGGAGCTGCCGGTGGAGGACGACAGTGAGGTACTCTCGCTGATCGACAGTACACCGGTGATGTTGAGGGGGGCCCTCATCAACTCGCTTGCCACGCAGATCGAGCCTACCGAAAGCGTGTTGCCGTCCTGGAATGCACTCACTAACGTTCGCTTGGTGCGATTCAACGAGATGGAATATTCGGTGCCGGCAGCAGAAGGCCCGGAATGCCTGCGACGTATCCTGGACACGGTTGCGCGAGCGGGTGCCGAGGCGACGATTCCGCTTGAGTATCGCACGATTGACGGTGACGACACGTGGCTCGGGATGTGTAGCGGCGGCCCGCGTGTGTCCATCTCGGTGCACCGGATGGCGATTCACGATTATCGCCCGCTCTTCGACCTGGTAGAACCGATCTTCTGGGAGCACGGCGGCCGACCTCACTGGGGCAAGATCCACACGCTGGGTCGTAATGAGTTGCGCGGTCTTTATCCTCACTTCGACGACTTCAATGAGGTGCGTACGCTGCTGGACCCCGGTGAGCGTCTACTCAATCCGTATCTCGCCAGACTGTTCAAGGACTGAGTCGTGGTCGTGGTGCGTCGCTTCGAGCCGCACGACGAACCCTGCGTGGTTCGCCTCTGGCAAAGGGTCTTTGCCGACGATCCGCCGCACAATGCGCCGGCAGTGATGCTCGCCAGCAAACTTGCGCACGACGACCTGGTGTTTGTCGCCGAAGATGCCGGCGATATCGTCGGCGCCTGCATGGCGGGTTATGACGGTCATCGTGGCTGGGTCTATGCAGTCGCCGTATCACCCGAAGTGCGCGGGCGCGGGGTTGGTTCGCTTCTCATGGATCACGTCATCGAAGAACTGAGGACGCTTGGTTGCGTCAAGTTGAACCTGCAGGTGCGTGCGGATAACGAATCCGTCGTGAAGTTCTACGAGTCGCTCGGTTTCAGCGTTGAGGCGCGTGTGAGCATGGGCAAGCTGTTGTCGTGATTCGAGCGCGAATAGACGAGATTTACGCGTCGGACTCGCGCCGCGTGCTCGCCACGCTGATTCGCCTGCTGGGCGGCGACTTCGACCTGGCCGAAGAGACCATGCACGAGGCCTTCGCGATCGCCCTGACGCAGTGGGAATCTGAGGGCGTGCCGGACAACCCGCGCGCGTGGCTCGTCTCGACTGCGCGATTCAAGGCGATCGACCAGATACGACGACGTGTCCGCTTCGATGAGAAGACGGACGAAATCGTCCGTATGCTGGAAGCGAACCTGCCCGATGACGACGAAGACGACCCGGAAATAGCGGACGATCGCCTGCGTCTCATCTTTACGTGCAGTCATCCCGGTCTTGCGCCTGAGAGCCGGCTGGCGCTTACGCTTCGGGAGGTGTGTGGCCTCACTACGGAGGAAATCGCACGCGCGCTTCTGGCGCGTACCCCGGCGGTCGCCCAACGCATCGTGCGCGCCAAAGCCAAGATCCGGGATGCCGGTATTCCCTATGAGGTGCCCGGCCCGGCTGAACAGCCGGCGCGCCTCGACTCCGTCCTGCAAGTCATTTATGTCATCTTCAACGAAGGGTATGCCGCGTCCAGCGGTAACGAGATCGTGAGGGCGGATCTCTCGGCGGAAGCGATCCGCCTCGGAAGACTGCTGGTGGAATTGCTGCCGGAACCCGAAGTGCAAGGGCTGCTCGGACTCATGCTACTGACCGATGCACGACGTGAGGCACGCGTGGACGACCGAGGCGACCTTGTACTGCTCGAAGACCAGGATCGAACCAAATGGCAACGCGAAAGCATCGATGAGGGCTCGGCGCTGGTGACGCGTGCACTCGAGAGCGGTCGTTTCGGGCCCTACACGTTGCAGGCGGCCATCGCGGCCGTGCACTGCGAGGCGGCCCGCTTCGAGGACACCGACTGGGCGCAGATTGTTGGACTCTATGACGCGCTGCTGGCAGACAGTCCTTCCGCCGTGATTGCGTTGAACCGCGCGGTGGCGGTCGCCATGGTTTCAGGTCCTGCAGCGGGACTTGAGATCGTCGATGGATTGCTGGCACAGGGGCAACTCGAGGACTATCACCTTGCCCACGCCACACGGGCGGACTTCTGTCGCAGGCTGGGGCGCACCGACGCCGCCCGTGCTGCGTACGAGGAGGCGCTGAGGCTTGCCACACTCGAGCCCGAACGCCGTTTCCTCGCGCGGCGGCTCGCCGAACTCTCGCCCGGAAAATAATTTCTCCCGAGGTTGTCGAACTGCTCACGGCCCGTTCGACAACGTTGTGTCCAATGCAGATACAGGAGACGCGAGTATGTTGTTCATGATGATTCGAAAGGCCGACGAGCAGACAGAAGCGGGCGTGATGCCATCGGAGGAACTTCTGGTGGCAATGGGACGTTACAACGAATCACTCGTCAAGGCTGGCGTATGGGTAACAGGCCATGGCTTGAAGCCGAGCGAGCACGGGGCGCGCATGACGATAAGAAACGGTCAGCGTGTCGTGACCGATGGCCCCTTCGCTGAAACGAGGGAACTGGTCGCGGGCTTTACGATGATTGACGTCGCGTCCAGGGCCGAGGCGCTCGAGTGGCTGGCGAAATGGCCGGTGGAGGATGGTAACGGTGATGCGGTGGTCGAACTGCGTCCCGTGTATGGCCTCGAGGACTTTGAACAAGGCGAAGGCGTTGAAGTGCACCGGCAGGTTGATGCGCTGGCTCGACGCAAACCGGATACCCTCTGCACTTACCTCAGCTTTGACGGCAACTGTCGACAAGCGTTCGAGTTCTATGCGCGGTGCCTGGGTGGCGAGATCGAGATGATGATGGATCACAGTGAAGCGCCCGCGGAATTCGCCGAGACATGGCAGGACCGGATCATGCACGCGCGTCTCAGGGTGGGCGCGCTCGTACTGATGGGTGGCGATACGCCGCCTGGCGTGTACCAGGGCGCCAGCGGCTTCACGGTGCAAATCGGTATTCCCGATTTCGAACAGGCGCGCGCCGTCTTCAACGAACTGGCGGAAGGTGGCACTATCACGATGCCGTTCGAGCAAACGTTCTGGGCCACGGGGTTTGGCATGCTAACGGATCGATTCGGCATTCCCTGGATGGTCAATTGTGAGACTGACGAAGGAGTCGCGGCATGAAGTACCTTGCGCTGGTGTATTACGACGAAAACCGCATGAACCAGATGAGCCAGGATGAGTGGGACTCGCTCAATCGCGAGTGCATGGCGTGCGGCGAGAATCTTCGGGGAAGCGGGC
>JAGRIN010000228.1 GCA_020443245.1 Pseudomonadales bacterium | reverse complement strand
TCTTCCTTTCAGTCCTGCGCGTCCACGGCTACGCGTCGGTGCCTTCTGCAGGCGGGGTCGAGCGCATCGTACAAAACGTGCTGGCGAAGCAGAGCGGCAATCCTCTCGACTTCGTCGAAGGCGCGGGCGGTGAGGACCTGGTCACCCGCGTATTGCCGGTGCGCAATGCCGACCCGGCCGAACTCGTCAAGATACTCCGGCCGCTCATTCCCCAGTACGGCCACATCGCCAACATCGCGCAACCCAATGCCCTGATCATCAGCGACCACGCCAGCAACATCGAGCGGCTCGAAGAGATCATCAACAAGATCGACGTGGCCGACCAGACCGCGGTTGAAATCTTCCACCTGCAGCATGCCTGGGCGGAAGACATCATCAAACTGCTGGAACAACTGGCCCCGGAACAGATCGGCAAGAGCGCCAAAGGCGCGAACACGATCACGATCGTCGGCAGCGAGCGCACAAACAGCATGGTGATCCGTGGCGAGCGTGAATCCATCAACAAGGTGATGGCGCTGATCAGACAGCTCGACGTACCGGCTAACAGCTCCGGCACGATCCAGGTCATCCGGCTCGCCAATTCCGATGCAAAGGAAGTAGCGGAAATCCTGAAAAACCTCATCAACGAAAGCAGCGGCGACGCGGCACAGAAAAATACCAACACAGAGGTGAGCATACAGGCCGACGAGGCCCTGAATGCACTCGTCATTCGCGCTAACCCGACGACCATGCTGGAACTCAAGGATGTTGTCAGCCGGCTCGACGTCAGGCGCCTGCAGGTGCTGATCGAGGCGGCAATCGTCGAGGTCACGACGGACTTCAGTCACCAGCTCGGGACCGAGCTTGCCATTGCCGACCGCGGCCGTTCTGCGCTCCCGATTGGCCTCACGGCACCGTCCGGCACGCTCGCCAACATCCTGGAATCAATTGCGCTCGGCACCACGCCGTCCGACATCAGCCTGGGAGATGCGCCACTCATTGCCGGCGGCAAGATCAGCAAGGACGGCTTCAACTTCGCTGCGATCATCCGCGCCTTGTCTTCCAATACCGATGCGAACCTGCTTTCGACGCCAAGCATCACGACGATGGACAATGAGGAAGCGAAGATCATCGTTGGCCAGAACGTGCCGTTCCGCACCGGATCAACGGTAACAGCCGGGTCCGGCACGACCAATCCGTTCACCACGATTCAGCGCGAGGACGTCGGCCTCACCCTGCAGGTGACGCCTCACGTCCATGACGGCGAACTCGTCAGGCTCGAAATCCACCAGGAGACTTCCGAAGTCGACCAGACGAGCCTGAAATCGATCGGCGTCGATGGTTCCGCTGACCTCATTACCAACAAGCGGCAAATCGATACGACTGTGCTCGTCGATGACGGCGAAGTCATCATCCTGGGTGGGCTGATCCGTGACAAGCAGCAAAAGGGGAACACGCGTGTGCCGATCCTGGGCAGCATCCCGGTGCTCGGGCACCTGTTCAAGAGTTCCACGAAGAGCGACCAGAAGCTCAACCTGCTGGTGTTCCTGCGGCCGACGGTCCTGAAGAGTCGCGAGGACATCAAGAAGACGACAGACCGCAAATACAGCGGTATCTGGGAAGTCGAGATTACCGGCAAGGACAAGTCCGAAGCCATTTCAAATCTCTTCGATGGAAAGCAGTGATCCGGCCGTAGCGCCACCCCGCGGACTGGGCCGGCTCCGCGCCTGGCAATTCCATGCCAACCGGAAGGTACTCATGTCCTGGGTCAGGCCGACCGTGCTCGGGTGCTCCCCGCAGGCGCTCGGCATCGAACCCGGTGACGACGTTTGCTACGTCCTCCCTTTCCGTTCCACGGCGGACCTCATGGTAATTGACGCAGCGTGCGAGCGCGCCGGGCTGCCTCGTCCGTACCTGCCATTGCCGAGCGGTCGGGAATCGCGCGCGTTCTTTTTCCTCGGTCGTCCAGAGGGTCGACTGGGGCGACGGTCACGGCGCATGCAGTCGGCACGCATGCAACGGCTGTTCGATCATCAGGAAGCGGGCGGCAGACCGATCAGGATCGTGCCGGTGTCGCTGTTCTGGGGTCACCAGCCCGACCAGGAGAAGTCATGGTTCAAGCTCCTGCTCTCGGACAACTGGAGCGCGACGAGCCGAATGAAGAAACTCCTCGCCATCGTGTTTCATCCCGGTCACCTGCTCGTCGAGTTCGGGGCACCGATCAGCGTTGCGGAACTCGTCAGCGAACAGGCAGACCGCGAACTGCAGGTCCGCAAACTCATGCGCATCCTGCGGGTCCACTTCAATCACCAGAAGCAGGCAATTCTGGGTCCCGACCTCTCACATCGTCGGACCCTGATCTCTTCCATCATGGAAGCGCCTGCGGTACGTGAAGCCATCGAACGGGAAACCGCCAGCGGCAAATCCAGGGCCGGCGCAATAGAAAAGAAGGCACTGGGCTATGCCAACGAGATCGTCTCCGACCAGTCATACCGCGTAATCCGATTCTTCCACGTGCTGCTGACGTGGCTCTGGAACAAACTGTACGACGGGATCGATGTGCACAACATCGACAGCGTCAAGGATCTCGCGCGCTCGCACGAGATCGTCTACACACCGTGTCATCGCAGCCACATCGATTACCTGCTGCTGTCTTATGTGCTGTATCACAACGGCCTGACGCCGCCGCATATTGCCGCCGGCCGAAATCTCAACTTGCCGGTCGCGGGACCGCTCCTGCGCCGCGCGGGCGCGTTCTTCATGCGACGTACATTCCAGGGCGACCCACTCTACAAGTCGATCTTCGATGAATACCTGCACCTGATGTTCACGCGCGGCTATTCGGTCGAGTATTTCATCGAAGGCGGCCGCAGCCGCACGGGTCGAACGCTGAATCCACGCACCGGCATGCTCAGCATGACCATGAGGAGCTTTTTGCGGGACGCCACCCGGCCGATGGCAATGCTGCCGGTGTACATCAGTTACGAGCGAATCATCGAAGCCTCGACCTATATGGGCGAGCTCGGCGGCAAGGACAAGAAGCAGGAATCGATCCTCGACATCTTCAAGATCTTCGGTGTATTTCGACATCGCTTCGGCAGGGTCGAGGTCAGCTTTGGCGAACCGGTCACGATGGGCGAGTTCCTCGACGAAACACTGCCGGGCTGGAAGACGCCGGCTTCGGTCGACAACGCCGCGTTTTCGGTCGCCTGCGACGCACTGGCGCGACGGCTCGCGACGCACATCAATGCCGCCGCCATTGTGAATCCTGTCAACCTCGTCGCCACCGCCCTGCTGTCGACGCCGAGACAGACAATGGAAGAGAGCCGGCTCAAGCACCAGGTGGAGGTATTGCGCCAGGTGGCCGCGTGCGTGCCGAACACGATCACCACATCGCTCACCCCGGACGAGATCGTTGCAGAGGCGGAGCAGATCACGGGCATCGAACGACGAGCGCGTCCGTTCGGGGACATTCTTTACGCGCCCGCCGACATCTCGGTGCTACTGACCTGGTATCGCAACAACACCGCACACATCTTCGCGCTTTCATCCACCATTGCACGCGTAGTCCGAAGCGACACGCGCAGTACAACCGAATCGGTCATCACTACCTGCCGCACACTCTACCCGTACTTGCGCGGTGAGTTCTTCCTGCGCTGGGACGCAGACGAGATCGGGCCTCGATGCGAGGCGCACCTCGCGCTGCTGGAGTCGGTCGGGCTCATCGCGCAAAAGGACAATGCATTCGTCATGGCGGAGACCGCTACCGAGGAGTTTGCCGCGTTGCTGGATCTATCCGAGATCGTCATGCCAACGCTCGAGCGCTTCTACATCGTCGCAACGCTGCTAAGTGAGGGACGGCACGTCGCCGTGAAAGAACTGGAGAGCGACGCCGCGGCCATCGGTGAACAACTCTCGTCTCTGTTCGGCATCAACTCGCCGGAGTTTTTCGATCGCTCCCTGTTCACCGCCTTCATCGCGACACTGAAGTCCCAGGGGGTGATCAGGTCAATCGACAACAGGATCGTCCTGGGTGACGGCTTCACGGCACTCATGGCGGCACTCGACGAGACGCTCGACCCGCACGTTCGCTACAACGTCCAGCACATCGCCGCCCGCTTACGACGCGACAAAGACGTCGAACCGGCTGGCGCGACCCTCGGCACTGAACACGGGTGACAATCCTTCGATCTTCCCACCCAGTCGCGGCCGCTTGACGACCACACGCCGGCAGCCCAGTGCCAGGGCTTTCATGATGAGCGGGGCTACCGGCTCTTCAATACCGATCAGTCTCTGCAGTATCTGTAACGCGCCGCGAACCTCAGCGGTCTTACGCCGCGATGGAAACATCGGGTCGATGACGACGATATCAGGGCACGCGACCAGTTCCGAGAGGTAAGCAAGCGAGTCGCCTCGCACAAGATTGATGCGTGACGCAATCGCCCCGACGTCCGGGTCACGACGCGCCCTCGCCAACGCGTCGTCCAGCATGAGGCAAAGTGTCGCGGAACGCTCGACCATCGTCACCTGACATCCACGTGAGGCGAGCAGGAAAGCATCCGTCCCGAGACCGGCGGTACAGTCGACGGCCGACTTGCCTGCGCCGGCCCGGGCCGCACGAAGCAGCGGCTCGCGGCCGCTTTGTGCAAGGCGACGTTTGAATGAGACAGCCGTGAAGTCGATGTGCAGCGGACGCTGTCCGGAGTCCTCGTCATATAGCGAGTAGCCTTCGCCGGGCGCATAGTGAAGACGAAAATTGCCGTCCCGATTTCGCGCCACGGTCAGTGCTCGCGTTCACCCGGCAGGGCGGCGACTTTCTCACGCAAGTATTGCGGCGTCGCCTGCATTGCCGGAACGGTACGACCTTCGCGAAAGTAGTGCGCGCCAATGTCGAGCAAGTCTTCAGGCTGCGGCAACACGTCGAGCGTTACGCCGGATGCACGTGCACCGACTGCGTTCTCGATCGCGTCGCGCAGGGACCATCCATTGCCGACACCGCGATAGTCTGCAAAGCCGGGGGAAGGCATGGCCGATGCATCCGCGACGCCTTCCTCGCCGACCAGGACGGGCAAACCGTCCACGATCCGGTAACATCCATAGAACACCTCCTGCTTGCGGGCAACCAGTGCGACGACAAGCTGCGTCGCGTCGCTGCGCCGATGCTCGCCCAATGCGAGGCAAGCGAGTGTCGATACCGGCACCACGGGGATACCTGCGCCGTAGGCCAGTCCCTGCGCAACACCGACGCCGATGCGCAATCCTGTGAATGAACCAGGCCCCTGACCGAAGACAACCGCATCGAGATCGGCAACGTCGATATTGGCCTCTGTGAGCACGCCTTCGATCGCAGGCAGGATTCGCTGGCTGTGGGCACGACCAACCACCTCGAACGCCAGGATGCGCCGTTCGCCGACCATGAGTGCGACCACCTGAGCTTCTCCCGACGTATCGATAGCGAGCAGCTTCATACCAGGTCTCCAAGGTAGCTGATAACGGATGCCGGATCAGTGAGCCACTCGATCTCAGGCAGGCTCGAGAGAATCCGCTCTCCATAAGGCATCGACAAGACGCGCGCGTCGCCCAACACGAAGAGCCCCTCGTCCCGTTCTTCGCGGATCAACCTGCCGAATCCCTGGCGCAATCCAATCGCAGCCTCAGGTACGAGGCAGTCTTCAAACCCGTTTCCGCCCG
>JAGRIN010000227.1 GCA_020443245.1 Pseudomonadales bacterium | reverse complement strand
GACGGCCTGCCGATCTCGATCAGCAATTACGCGCAGGACCAGTCGGGCGACTACTTCCAGCAGGAATTGCGCCTCGCCAGCAACGAGGAAGGCATGTTCTCCTGGTACACGGGCGTGTCTTACTACAAGGAGAAGATCGATACGCTGTTTCGCTTCCAGGGCAAGGAAGACTACTTCTGCCAGTACTACGGCTATGCCTACAACTCCGGCATGACGTTCACTGGCTGCGCCGATCTTTATGCGTATTACGGGTCATCGTTTACACCGAGCGCCGACGGCAACCTTACGGAAACCGGGCACATTATTGGTCATAACTCCGGTTGGGGCGCGTACGTCGACCTCAGCTTCAAGCCATCGGACAAGTGGGACATCGGACTCGGCGTTCGCTACACGGACGACAAGAAGGAGTTCGCCATCGATGTGCCGACACCCGCGAGCGATCTCGGCGCATACTGGGCATACACGTTCTCGACCGACGGTTTCATCACGGATACCAAGAGTTGGGCGGACACCCAGGCACGTGTGATCGTCCAGTACTATCCTGCCGACGGGCACATGATTTATGCGAGCTACACCGAGGGCTTCAAGTCTGGCGGATTCGGCAGTTTTGCACTGGTGGATTCGACCGGGGCGGGCGTCGGCGGCGGCATGACGGACCTGACGCAGGCAGGTGGATACCGGCCCAACGCGTTCAACCCTGAGACCGTCAATTCCTATGAAGTCGGTTACAAGGGCACGCTGTTCAATGGCCGGAGCGAACTCAACGTGTCGGCGTTCACATACGACTACAAGGATCTGCAGGTCGTTGTGTTCGATGGCGGTGCGTCTGCTGTCAAGAACGTTGGCCAGGTGGACAGTTGGGGATTCGAGGCGACCTTGCGTTCGACGCTTGGTGAGTACTTCGACCTGTACCTGGCGGGTTCGTATCTGCACAGCAAGGCGACCGGGCTGCAGGACATTTGTGGACTGCCGAATCCGGATGGTTGTGAGGGGAGTGATCTCTTCTGGGCGCCGAAGTTCACGCAGGCCGCCGTGCTGAACGGCAACTTCCCGTTGTCTTCAGGTGGGTCGATAACCAGCAGCCTTGAAGTCTATGGCGAGTCGAAACGCGGCGGCGGCTTCGAGGGCCTTGCCGAAACTGAGATCGATTCCTACAACACGATCACGCTGCGTGTCGGCTATGAATCGACAGGCAACTGGCGCGTGGACGCTTACGCCGAGAACCTGAACAACGCCGAAACGTTCGATGGGGAGAACAACAACGGGGGTGTCGTGCCGTCGCACAAGTTCGGCCCGATGAGGCCAAGAACCCTGGGGATCAGGTACCGGATCGACTTCTGACGTGACGGCGCGGGCGTGAGTCGTCCGCGTCTTCAGCACTTGTCTCGGCGGTGGGTAACGTCTGTATGAAGGCGTGGAACAGTTCGATCTGGCTCGTGACGCCAAGCTTGTTGTAGGCGTTGCGACGATGCAGTTTTACCGTATCGATCGATATGCCGAGGTTTGAGGCAATCTGCTTGCCGGTATAGCCGTAGAGAATCTGCGAGACGATCTCCTGTTCGCGCTGTGTCAGCACATCGGCGCCGAACAGGTGTATTGCCTGGTCGATTTCGAAACGCGGCGCGAGATGAGAGCCGTCCGATTCACGCCGCGGATTTGATGAAAAGACCAGCTTCATGACGCCTGTCAGGTCGCCGAGGAGTCGGAGTTCGGTATTGGAGAACCGGCTGCCGCGCTGCGTTCGGGCGAGCGAAATGTTGACGAATCCTTCATCGACCCCCCGAACGAGATAGCCACATTCGTCTTCGACCCCGGTGTAGCGGTAGTAAGTGCGGTAGTACTCGCCCTGGCGAAAGCTGCTTGGCGCGAGCTCGGACAACGTGAAGAACCCGTAGCGTCCCTGGCGTGTTACCGCGATGTAGTACGGATCGAGCACGAACGCGCCCTTGACGAAGTGATCGAGGTTCTGCGGGCTCAAGGTATCGCGCTCTTCGCGATAGTCGATCACCGGGACTTTCCCCGCGGGGTAGCGGAGAATCGAGACCTCGTCGACGGGCACGAGGTCGTGAATCATCCCGGCAATGACGCGGCACACTGCTGGATGGCCTTGCGCCGTATCGAGGCGTTCGAGATGTGTGTTGAGCTTGTGCAGGGCACTCACGTGGTCTTCCCGGTTCCACCGGATGCTGGCGAGAATCGGTTCGCCAGCCACCATGATGCGGTGGAACTGATCAGAATACAAACCACGAAAATCGTCGCGAGCGCATTGATCTTCGGGCTGACACCAAGGCGCACGCTGGAATAGATCACCATCGGCAACGTGCTGGCACCCGGGCCCGAGACGAAACTGGCGATGACCAGGTCATCCAGCGAGAGTGTAAAGGCGAGGAGCCACCCGGACATGATCGCGGGCATGATGATCGGCAATGTAATGTAGAAGAATACTTTGACCGGTCCGGCGCCCAGGTCCATCGCCGCTTCCTCGAGCGATCCGTCCATTTCCCGCAGACGCGAGGAAACAACCACGGTGACGAACGCGATACAGAACGTGACGTGCGCGATCCAGATGGTCGTTGCGCCGCGTGCACTGGGCCAGCCGATCAGTTCGTTCAGCCCGACAAAGAGCAAGAGCAGGGAGAGGCCCGTGATCACGTCCGGCATGACGAGCGGCGCGACGGTCAATCCGCTGAAGATCGTCTGGCCGGGAAACCGACCGAACTTGACGAGTATGTAGGATGCCATCGTGCCGAAGACGACCGATGCGCAGGCCGTCAGGCTGGCAATACGCAGCGACAGCAAGAAGCCGTTGATCAGTTGCTCGTCCTTGAACAACTCGAAGTACCACTTCACCGAGAACTCGCTCCACACCGTCACGAGCCTTGACTCGTTGAACGAATAGATCACCAGAATCACGAGCGGGAAGTAGAGGAATGCAAAGCCGAAGCCCAGCATGATCTTGGTCAGCTTCATCCTTCGATCCCCAGGCGCTTCAGTTCGATTCGCCGGTAGATGTAGATCGGCACCATCAGGATGGCGAGCATGACGACCGCGATGGCAGAGGCGACCGGCCAGTCACGATTGGTGAAGAACTCCTGCCACAGCGTCTTGCCGATCATGAGCGTGTCCGGGCCGCCCAGCAGGTCCGGGATGATGAACTCCCCGACGCTTGGAATGAAGACCAAAAAGCACCCGGCGAATATTCCCGAGAGCGAGAGCGGGAGGGTGATGGAAAAAAAGACGCGGGCCGGACGGGCTCCGAGGTCCTGCGCGGCTTCGATGAGGCGCAGGTCGAGCTTCACGAGATTTGCGTAGATCGGCAGGATCATGAACGGCAGGTAGCCGTAGACAATCCCGACGTAGATCGCGAAGTTCGTGTGCAACATCACGATGGGCTCGTCGATAACGCCGATCGACATCAGCAAATGGTTGATGAGCCCGTTGTTCTTGAGCAGCCCGATCCATGCGTAGATACGGATCAAAAACGAGGTCCATGAAGGCAGGATCACGAGCAGCAGCATGAAACTGCGGATCGATTCCGGCATACGGGCGATCGCGAGCGCCATCGGATAACCGATGAGGAGCGCGATGAGTGTGGAGATGGCCGCAAGCTTCAGTGAGTTGAGATACGACAGGACATAGATTTCGTCATCGAGCAAAAAGCGGAAGTTGTCGAGCGAGCCCAGCCACTCGAACTTGCCGGATGTCCAGCTCCAGATGTCGCCGTAGGGCGGCATTGCGACCGCAGTCTCCGCCAGGCTGATCTTGAGGATGAACGCGAACGGCAGCGCGAAGAAAATCAGCAGCCACAAGTAAGGCGGGAGGATGACCCAGATCCGTCTGCGAAGGAATGACATACTTGTTCGGAGTCTCCCTAGTCGTCCTCGCTGATCAGCAGCACCGATTCGGGTTCCCAACTCAGCGTGACCGGCTGTTCGAAGTCGATCTGGGTGCGCGCGTCACGAGAGACGTTACTCATATGTGCCTGCATGATCTTGCCGTTTTCCAGCCGCACGTGAACAACCGAGTGGCTGCCGAGATAGGCAATGTCGTCGATGACGCCGCGCAGGCAGTTCGGCCCGGCCGCTTCGTCTTCAGTAGACAGGGCGACTTTCTCCGGGCGAATCGCAACGAGATACGCCTCGCCTTCACGTGCGCGGGTGTCCCGGCACACAACGGTGGACGCGGCGTCCTTCAGCTGGAGCGTGGTGCTTTCTGCGCAGGCCGTCACGGTGGCGGGCAGCAGGTTGATCGAGCCGACGAACTCTGCGGTCATTCTCGAGTTCGGATACTCGTAGATTTCCTGGGGCGTACCGACTTGCCGGATGCGGCCGGCGTCCATGATCGCGATGCGGTTCGACATCGTCATCGCTTCTTCCTGGTCGTGGGTCACGATGATGCAGGTGACGCCGACCTGTTCGACGATGCTGACAAGCTCGAGTTGCATGCGCATGCGCAGCTTCTTGTCCAGCGCCGCCATGGGTTCGTCGAGGAGCAGCAAAGACGGCTTTTTGGCGAGACTGCGGGCGAGGGCGATGCGTTGTTGCTGGCCGCCCGAGAGCTGGGCCGGCTTGCGTTTGCGATAACGCTCCATCTGCACCAGTTCCAGCACTTCATCGACGCGCTCGGCAATCTCCTGCTTCGAGAGCCCGTCCTGCGCGGGGCCGAATGCGATGTTCTTCTCGACCGTCATGTGCGGGAACAGCGCGTAGGACTGGAACATCATGTTCACATGGCGATGAAAGGGCGGCAGCGCCAGGATCGATTCGCCATTGATGCGCACGTCGCCGCTGTCGGGCGACTCGAACCCGGCCAGCATGCGTAGCAGGGTCGTCTTGCCGCAGCCGGATCCACCGAGCAGGGCAAAGATTTCGCCCTGCTCGATCGTGAGAGAAACGTCCTGCACGGCATGGGTGTCGCCGAAGGACTTGGATACGTTCAGAATTTCGACAGACATGAGTCGTAAGGATCCGGATCAGCGCCCGGTCTTGATCCGTGTCCACATGCGCAGGCCCTGCCTGTCCACTTTGGGCGGATACGGCGGCAACGTGTAGCACTTTGATCGGACATCCGCCGGCGGATAAACCTGTTTGTCGGCGAGCAGGTCGGGATCGACGAATTCGTCAGCGGCTTTGTTGCCGTTGGCATACCGAACCGTGTTGCTGACGCCGGCGATGACCTTCGGGTCCATCAGGAAGTTGATGAACTTGTGTGCGTTGTCGGGATGCGGCGCGTCGATCGGAATCGCCATCATGTCGATCCAGATGAGCGTGCCTTCTTTGGGTATCGAGTAAGACACTTTGAACGGCTGGTGTGCTTCTTCGGCACGGGCCGCAGCCTGCAACACATCGCCGGACCAGCCCACGGCGGCGCAGATATCACCGTTGGCAAGGTCGTTGATGTACTTCGATGAGTTGTAATAACGAATGTAGGGGTGAACCGCTTCGAGCACCGGTTCGACTTTCGTCTTGAACAGATTGACGTCCTGTGAGGTCGGGTCCTCGCCCTCATAGTTCAGGACGGCCGGGAAGATCTCATCGTAGGCATCGAGAAATGAGATGCCGCAATCCTTGAGCTTCGAGGCGTACTTCGGGTCGAGTACCAGGTCCCAACTGTCGACCGGTGCGTCATCGCCAAGCGCGGCCTTCACCAGCTTCTCATTGACCCCGATGCCGGTAGTGCCCCAAAGGTAGGGAATGCCGTACTGGTTGCCCGG
>JAGRIN010000226.1 GCA_020443245.1 Pseudomonadales bacterium | reverse complement strand
ATTGAATCGGGCGGCGGCAAGGCCAGTGCGCTACGCGTCGACGTTTCCAAAGCAGCCGATGTCGAGGCGATGATTTCGGCGTGCGTCGATCGATTTGGCGGCATCGATATCCTGGTGAACAACGCGGGCTACTCTCACCTTTCCATGTTGATGTGGAAGCTGCCTGAAGAGGACTTCGACGGCGTCTTCGATGTGAACGTGAAGGGCGTGTTTTTGGGGTGCAAATTTGCCATTCCCCACATGATCGAGCGAGGCGGTGGCGCCATCGTCAACACCGCGTCAATCGGCGCGGTGGCACCGCGGCCCGGCGTGACGGCCTATAACGCAACAAAGGGCGCAGTGTTGACGATGACCAAAGGTCTCGCGCTGGAAGTCGCGCGCCACAAGATCCGGGTCAATTGCGTCAATCCTGTTGCAGCCGATACAGGTTTCATGAAAGGGGCGATGGGTGTCGACAAACTGAATGACGAGCAGACGGCTAACCTGACCGGTACGATTCCGCTCCGTCGACTTTCCACACCGGAAGACGTTGCAGCGGCCGTGTGCTTTCTTGCGTCAGATGAGGCCGGCATGATTACCGGCACCGCACTCAACGTTGACGGTGGCCGTAGTATATGAGCGAAGCCGCGAGCCGGATCAAGGTCATCGCGTTTGACGTGTTCGGCACGGTCGTCGATTGGCACGGTTCCATCATGCGTGAGGTCGAACGCCTGGGACTCGGGATCGACGCAGACGAGTTTGCACTAGCGTGGCGCCGGGAGTACGTACCAGCCATGCAAACGGTCATGGATCAGGGAGAGTGGGTTATACTGGATGTATTGCATCGCCGGATTCTCGACGGCGTGCTGGCCCGGTTCGGTCTCGACAGCATGACCGAGACAGAGCGGCGTGAGCTGAATCTCGCGTGGCATCGTCTCGATCCCTGGCCTGATTCGGTGGCTGGGCTTGATAGCCTGAGGTCGCGATACATCGTGTGTACGTTGTCCAACGGGAACATCGGCCTGTTGACGGAGATGGCAAAGCGCGCCGGCCTGCCCTGGGACTGCATCCTGAGCGCAGAGAATTTCGGCAAGTACAAGCCGCACCCGGACACCTACCTTGGCGTCGCGCGCATTTTCGATGTCCGGCCGGACGAGGTCATGCTGGCGGCGGCTCACCAGGCCGACCTCGACGCAGCGCGGGGCTGTGGTCTCGCAACCGCCTATATTGAACGCCCGCTGGAGTTTGGTGCGAAGCATCCGAAAGACATTGCCGGCTCCAGGGACAATACGTTCCACGCGGCCGACATCCCCGCACTAGCCTCGCAACTCGGCTGTGACAGCGTCGCCGGTATCGGTTGACCTGTGTCAGTAAATCGGCCGCGGTTTGGTACCAACCGGCGAAATGGACGTCTCGACGGCGTTAAAATGCAATGCGCAAGTGGTAGATAGGCAGCGGTATGCAACACGAGATTCACTTTGGCCCGGACTGGGCCGAAATCCGTACGAGCGGTGTGGCGAGCGTCGCCGGCATCCAGGCTTTCGGCGAGGCGCTCGCTGCGGACCCGCGCTGGCGACCCGGCATGGATCTCATCGTCAACCACACTGACCTGGATGTCCGCCCACTGGGACCGGAAGAAATGGCCACGCTCGGCCGGCGGGCACGCCGCAAGGAACACCCGACCCGCGGCTTCCGCCGATGCGCTTTTGTCCTGCCCGGTAAACTGCAGTACGGACTCGGGCGAATGTGGCAGAGTTTTGCGGAGCATTCCGAGCCCGGCAAGATCCAACTGTTCGAGTCGCTGGACGCTGCCCATGCGTGGTTGCGCGCGTCGGTCGCCGATGACTCGACACGCGCCGCACCGCGTTGAATCTCAAGCTGTCGGTTGCGGCTGATAAACCTGGATGAGGTTTCCGCACGTGTCCGAAAAGACCGCGATGGTGACCGGTCCGGCTTCGGTCGGTTCCATGGTGAATGTGACACCCAGGTGCTTGAGTCGCTGGAACTCGGAAGCGATGTCGTCAACCTCGAAGGCCGTGAACGGAATGCCCTGTTCGAAAAGTGCCTCCTGGTAGGTCCTGGCGGCAGGATTGGCGTTCGGCTCGAGCGACAATTCTGTCTCGCCGCCTTCGGGTGACTTTACGGTCAACCAGCGAAATTCTCCGACCGGTATCTCCTGGCTCTTGATGAATCCGAGAATGCCGGTATAGAAATCCAGCGCCTTTTGTTGGTCGTCGACGAAAATACTGCAGAGTGTGATTTTCACAAGGGTCCTCGGATGGGGTGATGGGAGTATCTTGCCTCAATCCGGATCGGTTTCGCTTCTCGAAAATTGCGATTCTGTCGTCCAGGCCGCGTTGAGCAGGGTGATGCAATGCGGTGTCGGATCGTTGCCGTCGCGTGTTGCACGTTCACGAAGTGCGGCGGGCGAAACGCCGAAACGGCGAGAGAAGTGTGCGCTGAAACTTCCAGGACTGACGTAACCGACGGCCATGCAGATGTCGGTGACGTTCTGGTGGCTTTCGACGAGTTGGCGTCTCGCCGCTTCCATTCGGTACCGGACGCGATACTGGTGTGGCGTCTCCCCAAAGACCGACTTGAACAGGCGGATGAAATGAAACCGCGACATACCGATGGCTGAGGCGATTGCCGTGATCGAAGCGTCCTCCGTACGCAATTTATCGCGTGCCGTGCAAAGCCGACGCAGATTGTGGTGTTTCAGCATACAGAAATTGTGCACTGTCCATGCACGCCTGGGAAGGCCGGAGAGCCCCGGCGAGTTTCTGCGTGATTTTCTGCGCCGATCGTGCGATAAACTCACCACCTGACCCCAAGGCTTCACGTGAAGATCCCGCTTGCCCGCTACTGGTCGCTGCTCGCAGTGTATATTCGCGGCCAGAAAGGATTGTTCTGGCTGCTTGCACTCGTCCTGATTGCGAGCATCGGCTTCAAGATACTGATCCCGCAAATTACGCGCCTGTTCGTCGACGGCGCAAAGGCGGGTGAGACGCTCGAATCGCTGTTCCTGCTCGGCGTATTGTTTCTCGGAACTGCGATTGCAGGTCAACTTTTAACCATCGGCGCCACGTGGCTCGGTGAAATCGTCGCGTGGAATGCGACCAACAAACTCCGCACTGACCTTGCCGAGCACTGCCTCGATCTCGACATGGCGTTTCACAAGGGCAAGACCCCCGGCGAGATGATCGAACGCCTTGACGAAGACGTCACCCTGCTTGCGCGTTTCTTCTCCCAGCTTGTCGTGATGATCGGGGGCAACCTGCTCCTGGTCATCGGCATCGTGATCATGTTCTTTTTGGAAGACCTGCGGCTGGGCATTACGTTCTTGCTGTTTACGGCGGCCTCCCTTTACCTGCTCAACCAGTTGAGGGAGATTGCCATTCCCCATGAGGTCGAACGGCGCAGGGTCATTGCAGAATTGTTCGGCTTCCTGGAGGAGCGCCTTGCAGGCACGGAAGATATTCGGGCGAATGGCGCTGTCGCATATGTATTGAACGGCCTGTTCCGCATCCAGTCGGATCTGTTGGTCGCGTGGCGGACAGTCCAGCTCCGCTACTGGGCGCTCGGTGTCGTCACACGCAGTGTGAGTACTGTCGGCTACGTGATTGCCTTCGTCTTCGGCTTCTGGCTTTACAACAAGAACGCGATCGGCCTCGGCACGGCGTTTCTTATCGTTCACTACATGAACGTCCTGTCTCGGCCGATGCGCGAACTTGCGATGCAGGTCGAGCAATTGCAGGGCGTTGGTGCGTCGATCGATCGCATTGCAGAACTGGTGGACGAGCGAAGCGAGCTTGTCTATGGCGACGTCGCCCTGGTGGAGACCGGCGGCGTGAAACTTGCCTTCAGCCACGTCGATTTCGGGTACGAGGCAGAACCGACGCTCCGGGACATCAGCCTTGAACTCGGGCAAGGTGAAGTTTTGGGATTGCTTGGCCGAACGGGCAGCGGCAAGACCACGCTCGCGAGGCTCGTGACACGCCTTTATGACGTCACAAGTGGCGAGATTACGCTCGATGGACACGATCTCAGGACGCTTTCGAAAGACAGTCTCGGCAGCACCGTCGCCATGGTGACGCAGGACGTACAGCTCTACCAGGCGTCGGTGCGCGACAACGTCACGTTCTTCAATCGATCCATCCCGGATGATGTGATCCAGGACGTGTTGTCGCAGGTTGAACTGCGCGATTGGTACAACCGGTTGCCGAAAGGACTGGACACCATGCTGGAAACCGGTGGCAGGTCGATGTCTGCCGGCGAAGCACAGCTACTGGCGTTCGCGCGCGTCTTCCTCAAGGATCCTCGGCTTGTGATCCTGGACGAGGCTTCTTCACGGCTTGACCCGCTCACGGAACGCCGAATCGAGCGCGCGATCGACCGGCTGCTTGTCGGCCGTTCCGCCGTCATCATCGCGCACCGTCTCGCCACCGTTCAGCGCGCCGACAAGATCCTGATTCTCTCCGAGGGTCGCGTGCGGGAATACGGTCATCGCACGACGTTGCTGGACGATCCGGACTCCGAATTTGCCCGGCTCATGGCGACAGGACTCACCGGGGTGCTTGCATGAGCGATCCGGTTCTTGACCAGTCGGTCGTCGATAACAGGCTGCCCGCATGGCGGGTCGTACTGGCGCTGATTGCCTATCGCCGGAAGTTCTGGCTCTGGAACCTGTTTGGCATCCTCGCGATGTACGTGGTGGCGCTGGTGCCCGGTATCGCCATCAAGGACTTCTTCGACCTGCTTTCGGGTACCGCGGCGGCGGGCATTTCGCTCTGGACGCTGGTCGCCTTGCTCGTCGTCACTGAACTCGTCCGGACTGTCAGTTCCTACATCGTCATGCGCAGCAACGTCCCTTTCTTCGTCCATACGCTGACCTTGCTCAGGAAAAACATGCTCCAGAATATCCTGCGCAAGCCCGGTGCCAATGCCCTGCCGGACTCGCCAGGCGAAGCGATCAGCCGTTTCAACACCGATGCGTTCGAGATCTCGCTGTTTGCACTGTGGATGAATAACCTGATCGGCAACGTTGCGCTGGCCGCGGGCGCCGTGACCATGATGGCAATCATCGATCCGTTCATCACGATGGTGACGTTGTTCCCGTTCCTCTTTGTTGCGGTGATTACGCATGTGGCGCTCGAGAAGATCGAGGAATACAGAAGGCTCGCAAGACGTTGGACGGGCATCGTCGTCGGATTCATCGGCGAGGTGTTCGGTGCCGTGCAGGCGGTCAAGGTTGCGAGGGCGGAGCAGGGCGTCCTGGCTCAGTTCGGCAGGCTGAACGAGCGGCGCAAGGATGCCGCGGTCAAGGATACGGTCTTCAACCAGGTCCTCAATTCGATGTTCGTGAATTCGGCGAACCTCGGGATCGGCGTCGTGTTGTTACTCGTCGCAGACCGAATGAAAGACGGCAGCTTCAGCGTCGGCGATTTCGCGTTGTTCGTGTTCTATCTCGAGTTCATCAGCGAGCTCACGACCTTTGTTGGACTCCTGGTCGCGCGCTACAAACAGATTGGCGTGTCAATAGGGCGTATGGAGCGACTGATGCAGGGCGCGAAGGACGATGCGCTGATCGATCCGGGAGCGATTTACGTCTACCACGACTATCCGGTGATCCCCGAGCCGAAACTGCCCGGTCCGCTCGGGCGCCTCGAAGTCAAGGATCTCACGTGTATTCACGAGGGGTCGGACAAAGGTGTATTCGACATCAGTTTTTCGCT
>JAGRIN010000225.1 GCA_020443245.1 Pseudomonadales bacterium | reverse complement strand
CCTCGACCGCACAGGTATGGTGGGCGCCCGCCACAACTGACACCGGTTCGACCAACGCCGGCACGTCTGACTGTCCATAGTCGTCATTGCCCCAGCATCGCACGCCGTATCGGTCCACCGCGCAGGCGTTGGCGAATCCTGCGGCGATGCTGACCGGATCGACCATGGAAGGCACGTCCAGTTGTCCGAACTGATTGTTGCCCCAGCACGTCACGCCGGCGGCATCGATGGCACACGAAAAATTCCCGCCAGCGGCGATCGCGCGCGGCTCCTCGAGTGACGGCACGCTGCTTTCGCCATAGTCGTTACTGCCCCAGCAGTGGACGCCGTTGTCGTCCAGCGCGCAGGTGTGCGCCAGTCCTGTCGCAACCTGCGTGGGATTGACGAGATCCGCCGGTACATCCAATTGTCCATCATCGTCGGTGCCACGCAGGCATCGAAGACCGTCGGCATCGATAACGCAGACATGAAAGCCCAGCGTCGCGACAGCGATCGGATGAGATACCGGGTAGACGTCGAGTCCATCGATACCCCAACAGGTCAAGTTGAACGCGTCCACGGCACACGTGTTCTGGTCTCCCGCGGCGATGTCGCTCGCATCGAGAATCGTGGGCGGCGGCTCGACCTGTCCATACAGGTCGCTGCCCCAGCAGGAAATTGACCCGTCCCTGAGAGCACAGGTGTGATTGTTGCCAAGCGCAAGGCGGGTCGCCCCCTCGCCGGGCATGACGCCCGATGAGGGCAAAGTGAGAGCACGACCCGCATCTGACGCCGCGTTCTCGTCGGTCGGCGTCGGCGCAGTCGCAGGGGCTGTGCTCGCAGCCTGGTTCGATGCGACCTGGACAGGAGAACTCACCACACCGGCGTCCGTTCCACCTCCCCCGCTACAGGCTGCCAACCACGAGATTGCCAGGCCAACCACCACGATCTGTTTCATCACCTTCCCCAACGGGTTGTCGATGGGGGGCATTCTGTAATCACCGGGTTAGCGCGCTGTCTCTTACCTTTATTGGTCGACCCAGAAATGTAACGAAGTGTTCGAGCCCCCGCTGGCGTACACGGGCGAAAGTGTTATAGTTCGTTTATCGAACTAATAGAATGGAGGGATGTGCGGTGACCCAACAGACCCTGGTCGATGAGAAGACCGGTCGAAAGTACTTTCTCGATGCACCGGCTGACACCAATGGTGGCGGTCTGACATTGATTCTCTCATTACATGGCGGCGGTTCCGTCGGACACTGGCAGCGAGAGTACTTTCCCGCTTACGACCACGTGGACAAATATCGGCTGGTCATCCTGACACCTTCGGCCGCAACAAAAGAACCTGCACGACGCTGGGTTGCCGAGGCCGACGATGATCACCTCAGGAATATCGTTAGCGACGCCTACGATCGATTTGGTACAGAGAACATTCGCGCATTCTGGCTTGTCGGCCACTCCCAGGGAGGCATGACGTCCAACAGGTTGCTCGCAGATCCCTACTTCTCTTCCCGCGTCGATGGCTGGCTCAGCCTTTCCGGCGGGCGAATCGGGCCCATCGAAATACCCGAGGACTTCTTCGCTCCATTCGGCAACAGGCGACCGATGCCGGCGCCATCTGCGGGCGGGGCCGGGCCTGGTCGGGCGATCATGCCGGATACTGATTTCTCCTTCATCTTCGCGACCGGCGAGCACGAAATGGTCGCGCTGCCGGAAACCTCGCCCTGGGCCGAGAAGTACGGTGCGGGGGCCCGGCAACAACTGCCGGATGTCGTCGATACCGAACCGGGCAAAATCTACGACACGAGTCGCGACGGGAAATCCAGCAAAGGCTGGGGCCTGCGGCCACGTCCTGGGACCGCGCAAATCTTCGTCTACCCGGGCGCAGCGGGCGGTCGCGTCATAGCGGATGTCGTGCGGCTCGACAAAGGCCACACCGAGGGACTGGAGCCCCGAATCACCGAGGAATTGATCAAAATCATGGTGAGCGCGCCTGGCGGCAAATACACATGAGCCGGCGGTAGCCGCCCCAGGCGAAACAGGTAAACTTGTCACCAGTCTATAACAGCGTGCAGGTGGCAACATGCTCAAAGCCGAACCCGGCGATACCTATGAGTTCGCAGACAATGACGTAATCGCGCCGGAAATCTACGCGAAGGCGGGACATCCCCATCGCGCCTTCGCATGGCTGCGGGAAAACGACCCGCTTCGTCTCGTGGAGCCGGAAGGCTTCCGGCCCTTCTGGGCAGTCACGAAACACCAGGATGTGATCGACATCGAGAAGAATCCCGCGAGGTTTACGAACGAACCTCGTCCCATCCTGATGCGCGAGGCCTCTGCGCCCGAAATGCGCGAGGAAGTGATCGCAGAAATCTTCAAGCGACTCCAGGACGCGCCGAAACTCATGCAGGTCATGGCGACCGCCGGCGAAGGCGGCCTCATCCGCTCGCTGGTACAAATGGACCCACCCGACCATACGAGCTACCGCGCCCTGGTCCAGCCATGGTTCAAGCCGACCAACATCAAGCGGCTCGAGGATCATCTCACGGTAATCATAGGGCGAATCCTCGACGACATGATGGGTGACGGCAGCGAACGCGAAGTCGACTTCGTGCAGGACGTCGCCGTCTGGCCACCGCTCAAACTCATCGCGCACCTGCTTGGCGTACCGGAGGAAGACGAATGGCGTATCCTCAAGCTGACCAACGAACTGTTCGCCGGTGACGACCCGGAGATGCGTCGCATCGCGGACGATCCACTCTCGATCTTCGATACGATCAAGGATATCTACGAATATTTTGATCGGGTCACTGAAGAGCGGCGCGCCAACCCGAGCGAAGATCTCGCGTCTTATATTGCCAACGGGAAGATCAACGGCGAGTACCTGCCGTTCAAAGAGTTGATCTCGTACTACACCATCGTCGCCACTGCCGGACACGACACGACCCGCAACGCCATCTCGGGCGGCCTGCACGCTCTTTTGACGCATCCGGACCAGATGCAGAAGTTTCGCGAGGTCGCGCGTGACGAAGATGCAGTCAAGCTGGCCGTCGAGGAGATGATTCGCTGGACGACGCCGGTCGCACAGTTCTCGCGAACCGCGCAGGAGGACTGCGAGATTCGTGGCAAACAGGTGAAAAAAGGCGACACGCTCGGTCTCTTCTATGCGTCAGCAAGTTTCGACGAAGACGTGTTCGACAAGCCGTTCGAGTTCAATATCTCACGCAAACCGAACCGGCATCTTGCGTTCGGGACCGGCCCGCACCAATGCCTCGGCCTGCTCCTCGCACGCATGGAAATGCGCCTCTTCTTCCAGCAGCTCATTCCGCGAATCGAGACGATGGAACTCATCGAACCGCCGGAACGGCTGCAGGCCAGCTTTGTCCATGGGCTCAAGCATCTTCGTGTGAGATATCGGCTTCACGCCTGAAAAAAAACGGGGACCGATCGGTCCCCGTTTCCTTCGATGCGCCTTTACTTAAAGCGTCAGAAGTTCAGCAACGTGGCATAGCGATCGCGATGGAACGCCTGGTTCCCGTAGGTTGCTTCGACCGCACGCGCGCGCTTCAGGTAAAAACCCGCATCGAACTCATCGGTCATACCGATGCCGCCATGGATCTGGATGAGTTGGTTCGACATATCGTGCACAAACTCGCCCGCCTTGCATTTGGCCAGCGAACAAAGCTGCGCCGCATCCGGCGCACCGTTGTCGATCGCCGCGAGCGCCGCCTCGACGCAGGAACGCGTGAGCTCCATTTGTGAGAACAGGTCCGCAGCACGATGACCCAGTGCCTGGAACGAACCGATAACCTGGCCGAACTGAACGCGCGTCTTCAGGTAATCGAGGGTCATGTCGAAAGCCTGCCCGGCAGTGCCGAGCATCTCCGCCGACAGGGCCGCCCTCGCACGATCGAGGATGTCACCAAGCAACACGCCCCCGGCATCCACCTTGCCCAGCACTGCATCGTCGCCGACTTCAACGCCGTCGAAATCGACATTCGCGTAGCCACGGCTGTCCGCGGTGGCAAGGCGATTGCGCGAGACACCGCTCGCCGACGCCGGCACCAGCAGCAACGTAATGCCTGCTTCATCGCCCGCGGAACCGGAAGTCCTGGCAGCGACCACGAAGGTCGTGGCGGCCATGCCCTCGAGCACAAACGTCTTCGACCCGGATAATTTGTACCCTGCGCCGGCCTTTTCTGCCTTGAGCGCGACGGTGTTCGGATCATGTCGCGCGCCTTCGTCAACCGCGAGGGTCACCACTTCGCTGCCGTCGACGATTTTCGGCAGGAGCGCCTGTTTCTGCGCATCGTTGCCGCCCAGGTTCACTGCTGTCGCGCCGACCAGTGCCGAGGCAAACAGGGGCGATGCCGTGAGCTGGCGACCGGTCTCTTCCAAAACGAGACCGAATGTCAGGTAGCCAAGGTCTGAGCCACCGTACTGTTCGGGGACGATGATCCCGGTCCAACCCATTTCGACCATCGCCGAGAATGCCTCGGGCATGATGCACGCGGGGTCGCCGCGGTCGCGCATCTGCCGGAACTTCTGGACCGGTGCCTGTTCACTGACCCAGGACTTCGCCTGGTCCCGGATCATCGATTGTTCTTCTGTCAATGCTGCCATGTCGCTTCTACTCCTAACCGCGCTGGGTCATCTCGGGGAGACCCAGGATGTTCTTCGAAATGATGTTCTTCTGGATCTCGAACGATCCGCCGTAGATCGACATCGCCTTGCCCGAAAGCCACCCTCTCACCGTCGCCAGTTCCTCGGCATTGAAGCCATCACCTTCCCAGCCGAGACCACGATGGCCCATCATCTCGAGCGTCAGCTCGGCGCGGATTTGCGATACGTTCGTTGCCGAATTCTTCAGGATCGATGCGGCTGCGGTGACTTCGACGTTGCCCTTGGCTTCATCTGCAATGCGCGAGATGGTCAGCGCGTGTGCCTTCGCATCCATCAGGTGGTCGGCAAGCCGCAGGCGCAGGTCACTGTCGCTGAGCCGGCCATTCGCATCCGTTCCGACATAACGCTTGGCCATGTCCTGCAGCGATTCCGGTACCGCCGTACCACCGCCCATGCGAGTACCTGTCTGGCTGGCACGCTCGTGCTGGAGCAGGCGCTTGCCGACAGTCCAGCCCTGGTTGAGCGGGCCGAGCAGGTCTGTCTTCTCTGCACGCGCGTCAGTAAAGAACGTTTCGCAGAACGGTGACGCGCCGGCGATCAGTTTGATCGGGCGCGTCGTGATGCCCGGCTGGTCCATCGTCATCATCAAAAAGCTGATGCCGTCACGCTTGCCGGCTTTAGGGTCCGTGCGCACCAGCGCGCCGCACCACTGGGAGATATCCGCACCGGAAGTCCAGATCTTCTGGCCGTTGACGAGCCAGTAGTCGCCCTTGTCCTCGGCACGCGTGGCGAGTGACGCCAGGTCGGAGCCCGCGTTCGGTTCCGAGTACCCGAGACACCAGCGCACGGCACCGCTGCAGATGCCTGGCAGGTGCTTCTTCTTTTGCTCTTCGGTGCCGTACTCGAGGATCGTCGGACCGACCATGGTCACGCCCATGCCGGCGACAATGGGAATCGGGTTGAATGCGCCCGCCTTGTGCAACTCCTCGGCCACCACGCGCGCCTCGGCATGAGAGAGACCGCCACCGCCATATTCCTTCGGCCAGGTCGGGGCGATCCAGCCTTTTTCCGCCATGCGCTTGCGCCAGGTATCGGCGGCCTCGGTTGCGTAGAC
>JAGRIN010000224.1 GCA_020443245.1 Pseudomonadales bacterium | reverse complement strand
ACCGTAGCTTTCCTTCGTGTTGCGCTCTTCCAGCGACCACGTGTCAGGCCTTGCACCAAATGGGGTCAGGTCGGGTTTGTCGGTAAACGCATCGAACATGGGAACCGCCGCCGCATCATACTGGCTCATGGGCGACAGTCCGAGGATCAGCTCCAGGGTGCGCAGGAGCGACACGGTGTCGTACATGGTGTGGTCCACATAGCCGCGCTTCGCCCAGGGACTCGCGATGAGCGAGACCGTCCGGTGCGCGTCGATATGATCAGGCCCGTTCTGGCTGTCGTCCTGGATCACGAACACGACGGACTCTTTCCAGATCGGGCTATGTGATATCGCCTCGATAATACGCCCGAGTGCCAGGTCGTTGTCCGCCATCATGGCGCGCGGGGTCCAGGCGCCTGGCCGCGTACCCAATGTGTGGTCGCTGGGCAGCGACAGGATGTTGAGCGCGGGCACGTCTCCTGCCTCGATCATCGCATTCAGTTCGGCGATGAAGGCGTCGGCGCGCGCCTGATCGCGAATTGTCAGGTCGAGGGAAGGATAGGTAGGCGAGACATGATCTGCCAGGGCCGGCACCGGGGAGTAGGAACCTTCCATCCCCTTGCGGACAAATTCCCCGTAGCTCCGGTAGCTGACGCCTGCCGACGCGGCGGCATCCCACAAGAACCCCGTGCTCGGAAACGCGACGGTGAGGTAGATCGGGGCGGGAAACGTTCTCCCGGAGTAATTTGTCGGCCACATCTTTTCGGTGAAGTCGGTGGCATAGGCGCCCATTGACCAGGAATGGCCGTCCTGGCTCACTTCGGCGTCGACGTAGAAGTTGTCGAACAACACGAACGACTCTGCCAGGGCGTGATGGTTCGGCGTGACCTGCCGCCCGAACAGCGAGAGCGCGGGGTCACCTTCGCCTTGCGGCAGATCCCCGAGAATCTGGTCGTAGGTTCGGTTCTCCTTGACGATGTAGAACACATGCTTGATCGTCGACGGTTCGCCGAGGTGTCTTGGCACGGCGCGCGGTGCGACGTGTGGCGAACCGGGTTCGAGCCGCGACTGTATCGTGTCGAATCCATTGTTTTTGGCGACCTGCGTCGTCATGCGCGACAGGGTAGCCGCGTCCGGGACAGGTACGATGCCCACCGTGCCGAGAAACAGCTCGCCGATATATTGCGAGGAGTGTTCCCTGTCGGTCGGCTGGGGACCGCCGGGATTGGGCGCAGACCCGAGGCCCTTGCCGTTCGCAATATAGAGCGTATCGCCATCCCGGTTGACTCGCACGGCGGTCGGATACCAGCCGGTCGGGATGGCCCCGAGTATTCGAGGCTTGTCCGACACATCGACGACACTGACACTGTTATTGTCCGCGTTGGCGATATAAAGCGTCGTCTCATCGCTGGTCAGTGCGAGGCCGTTCGGCGTCGTGCCACTCGGTGAGGCGCCGTCGTAGGGCGCGAGACTGGTAACGCTTTCGACTTGCGCGGTGGTGAGATCGATCGCGGTCAGTTCATTGTCGTTGGCACTGACGACGTAGAGCATGTGGCGACGCGTCGCGAGCGCCATGGCATTGGGATGGTCACCGACAGGGATGCGTGCTGTTTCCCTTCCCTGGTTGAGGTCGACGACGCTGACTGACCTATCGCCCCAATTGCTGACATACGCGCGGTGGCGTGGTTCATCGAGCACTGTCGTGTAGGGCCAGTCGCCGACATCGACCAGCGTCGGTAGCGAGTCGGGCGATGTGAGATCGAAAGACATCAGCTTGTTCTGTCGAAGCGCGCAGGCATAAAGCCTCCGGCCGTCGGCAGAGACGGTGAGACCTGAGACGAAGTAGGGCGTCTCGTCGCCCGTCGCCTTCACAGGCAGTGTCCGTTCGTGCTCCAGTTCGCCATCGTCGAATTCGAGTACCTCGACTTCATCCATGCCGCCGGCGGAGACGTAGACCGTCTTGCCGTCGGGTGAGAAAGCAAGGCCGAGCCACGATTGTTTCATCGGGAACCGGTCGACCTCTTTTTGTTTGGCGACATCGATGACCGAAACGTACTGGTCAGCGTAGCCGTTGTTGGTGACCAGCAGGTATTTGCCGTCCGGCGAAAGCGCCATGGCGAGCGGCAGGTCGCCGACCGGGACCTGCTTGCCGGTCGGCGTGAGATACCAGTGGTTCGGTAACAGCACAGAACCGTCGGGTCTCGGACCCGGACGCTGGACGGACTGGCATCCTGCGATGGTTACGGCAAGCGCAAGGATGAACAGGATTCTCATGTCACCCTCTCGAGAGTTCTTCGATCATCGACTCGCGCATGACGAACTTCTGGATCTTGCCGGTCACGGTCATCGGGAACGATTCGACGAAGCGCACGTAGCGAGGCACCTTGTAATGTGCGATTTGCCCCTTGCAGAATTCGATCACGTCCTGGGCGGCCAGGGTCTCCCCCTGCTTGATGCAGATCCACGCGCACACTTCCTCGCCGTAGCGCTCGTCCGGCACGCCGAATACCTGCACATCCTGGATTGCGGGATGGCGGTAAAGGAATTCCTCGATCTCGCGCGGGTAGATGTTCTCGCCGCCCCGGATGAGCATGTCCTTGATGCGTCCGACGATGCGGACATAGCCTTCGTCATCCATCGTCGCGATGTCGCCGGTATGCATCCAGCGGGCTGTGTCGATGGCCTCGTCGGTTTTCTCCTCATCGTTCCAGTAACCCAGCATGACCGAGTAGCCGCGGGTACATAGTTCGCCTGGTTCGCCAATCGGGACGATGCGGCCCTCGGTATCGACAATCTTGCATTCCAGCCTGGGCAGGATGCGTCCGACTGTTTCGACTCGTTTGTCGAGCGGGTCGGCCGGTGTGGTCTGGAAACTCACCGGGCTCGTTTCGGTCATGCCGTAGCAGATCGTGACGTCTTTCATGTGCATGCGGTCGATCACGCGCTTCATGACTTCGACGGGGCAGGGCGCGCCGGCCATCACGCCGGTTCGCAGACTGTCCAGTTTGAATCGGCCGAATTCCGGATGGTCCAGCTCGGCGATGAACATGGTCGGGACGCCGTAGAGCGCGGTGCAGCGTTCGGACTGGGCGGCCTCCAGCGTCGCGAGCGGATCGAACACCGGTGCCGGGAGAATCATCGCGGCGCCGTGCGCGATGCAATTGAGCGTCCCCATCACCATGCCGAAGCAGTGATATAAAGGAACCGGGATACAAAGCCGATCTGCCTCGGTGAACTGTTGTATCTCGCCAACAAACCAGCCGTTGTTCAGGATGTTGCAGTGGGTCAGCGTCGCGCCCTTGGGCGAACCGGTCGTACCGCTGGTGAACTGGATGTTGATGGCATCGTCCGGCTGTAATTCGGTTGCCAGCGCCTGCAGGCGTTCGGTGTCCGCGTTCGTTCCACGCCCCATGACGTCGCTGAAGTTGAAGGTGCCGGGCGACTTCTCCTCCCCCATCCTGATGACCGCCCGCAAGTGCGGAAGCCGCGCCGCTGAGAGGGCGCCGGGCTCGCAGGATGCGAGTTCGGGCGCGAGCTCTTGCAACATCGCGAGGTACTCGGAGGTCTTGAAGCGGTCCGCCGTGATGATGGCGCGGCATTCGACCTTGTTCAGCGCATATTCGAGCTCCGAGAGGCGGTACGCCGGGTTGATGCAGACCATGATCACGCCGATCTTCGCCGTCGCGAACTGTGTCAGGACCCACTCGTAGCTGTTGGGCGACCAGATGCCGATGCGATCGCCCGGGCCGAAGCCCAGCGCCAGCAGTCCGGTTGCGAGGGCGTCGACCTGTTCGCCGAATTCGCGCCACGTCCAGCGAATGTCCTGGAACGGGACGATGAGCGCTTCCCGGTCGGGCCAGCGGCTGATCGTCCGGTCGAGACACTGCCCGATGGTTTCAAACAGGAGCGGCGCTCCGTCGGTGGAACAGACATAGCTACGATCCAGTGGCGTCATGGCGGCACTTCCCCGTCGAACCTGATGTCCGGACACTATCCCTCGGCTCCCCCGGGATCAAGCCCGCGTGCCGCCAAGGGTGCACGAAGGCCCGGTGTGGGATAGATTTAGGACAAAGTCAGGCGGATGAGGGAAAACATGCAGATTGCACCTGAAATTGCGGCCGTTATCGGCGAACTCGATTTCGACCCCGACGAACTGAAGACGAAGTACCTCGCCGAACGCGACAAGCGTATCCGAGAGGATGGGATCGAGCAGTACGTCGAGGTCACCGCCGAGTTTTCCCGCTACGTGGACGATCCGTATGTGGAGGCTGGTTTCACACGCGAGCCCTTGTTCGACGAAGTGGAAGTCGTTGTGGTCGGTGGCGGGTTTGGTGGATTGCTCGCCGGCGCGCGGTTACGCGAGGCGGGGTTCGAGGATATCCGCGTGATCGAAAAAGCCGGCGACTTCGGCGGCACCTGGTACTGGAATCGCTATCCAGGCGCCATGTGTGATGTCGAGTCGTATTGTTACCTGCCCCTGCTCGAAGAGTTGGGTTACATGCCAAAGCACAAGTATTCGTTCGCGCCGGAGATTTTCGAGCATTCAAAACGCATCGCCCGGCACTACGACCTGTATCGCAACGCCTGCCTGCAAACTGGCATCACAGAGATGCGCTGGGACGAGGACACTGAGCGCTGGATCATCAAGACCGATCGCGGCGACGAGATGAAGGCGCGCTACGTCGCGATGGCCAATGGTCCCCTCAGTCGGCCCAAGTTGCCGGGCATACCGGGCATCAATGAGTTCAAGGGTTACACCTTCCATACCAGCCGGTGGGACTATGGTTATACCGGCGGCGATTCCACCGGGAACCTGGCAGGGCTCGCGGACAAACGTGTGGGGATTATCGGTACCGGTGCGACGGCGGTGCAATGTATTCCGCACCTGGGCGCTTCGGCGAAGGAACTCTACGTGTTCCAGCGTACCCCGTCGTCGATCGACGTGCGCAACAACGCACAAACCGACCCGGAGTGGGCAGCCACGCTCGAGCCAGGCTGGCAACAACGCAGGATGGACAACTTCAACATCCTCGTCAGCGGCGGCGAGCAGGAAGAAGACCTCGTCGGTGATGGCTGGACCGACATCTTCCGCAACCTGACCGGCACCGCCGCGAAAGGCGTTGCGAAGCAACTCGGTCGCCGGCTGACGGCCGAGGAGCGTGGACAGCTTATCGAACTCGGCGATTACAAGAAGATGAACCAGGTGCGCGCACGCGCCGAGTCCGTTGTCTCGGACAAGGAGACCGCGGAGAAGTTGAAACCCTGGTACCGGCAATTCTGCAAACGGCCGTGCTTCCATGACGAGTACCTCGATACCTACAACCGGCCGAACGTCACGCTCGTCGACACAGACGGCAAGGGCGTCGAGCGTCTCACCGAGCATGGCGTTGTCGTGGACGGTAAGGAGTACCCGGTGGATTGCCTGATCTTCGCGACCGGGTTCGAGGTCGGTACTTCCTACACGCGCCGGTCGGGTTACGACATCATTGGCCGGGACGGCGTGCACTTAAGCGATCACTGGTCGGAAGGGCTGCGAACGCTCTATGGGACACAAAGCCATGGCTTCCCGAACTGCTTCTTCATGGGCTTCACGCAGACAGCGGTGACGGTCAACGTGCCTCACGCGCTGAACGAACAGGCAAAGCATATTGCGTACATTCTTTCCGAAGTACGCCGGCGCGGTAAAAGCACAGTAGAGCCGACCGCGGAAGCCGAACAGGGCTACGTGGACGAAGTGCACAGCCTGGCGCGGATGGGTACGCGGTTCTATGCCGAGT
>JAGRIN010000223.1 GCA_020443245.1 Pseudomonadales bacterium | reverse complement strand
TGGTCGATGTACATGGGCAAGTCGGACGGGTTCAAATCGTCCATCCACTGGAAGATCGTCGTGCCGAGCTTGAAGAATGGTGTGAATTCGAATCCGAAGCGAGTGGAGTAGCGGCCCGTCATGATCGATGCCCGTGACGGTGCGCAAACGGCGTTCGCTGCATACCCATTGCGGAACACCACGCCATCCTGTGCGATCCGGTCGATGTTGGGTGTTTGAAGCGTGCCGTCTCCAGCCCCGCCGTTGTAAAGGGAGATGTCGTTGAATCCCATGTCGTCGGCGAGAATCAGTATGATGTTGGGCGCCCTGTCTGCCGGCGCCGCTGCTGCCTCGTCAGGGCCTGCTTGCCAATGGGTTGGTCTGTTGGGGGCAATCGGGTCGACCAGTTCGGTAACGCGCGGGGCTGCCCAGACAAGCAGGTTGATGCGGTTGTGCCACGTGAGGTAGCCGAGTCCGGCGACCAACAGGACGATCACTGCAATCTTTTTCATGGCGCCTCTGGCAAGGGTTCTTGTTTAAGGTCGTATGCGCAGCGGAAGCCGACATGTACAAGACTTGTTTCCGGGCTCGCATGTGAACGTGCGGTGGTCCGATAGCCGTGACAGACCTTCTCGTCGCACAGGAATGAACCTCCGCGTAACGACTTTTCTTCGTGTGACGCGCGGCTTGAAACGTAGGGACGATACCAATCGTTCGACCATTCCCAGACGTTCCCGGCCATGTCCGTCAGGCCGAGCGGCGTGATGCCTGTCTTGCCGACCGGCGCCGTGTAGGTATAGCCGTCGGCGCCATCGTTCTCGAACGGGAAGTGCCCGGTGAAGATGTTCACCAGGAATTCACCGTCGTGCGTCACATGTTCGCCGAAAGCGTAGACCGGGTTGCCGTACTGGCCGGCGCCTTTGGCCGCATATTCGAACTCTGCTTCGGTAGGCAATCGGCCGCCGGCGTGACGGCAGTATGTGTCGGCATCGAACCACGATACCTGGGTGACCGGGTGATCATTCGGTGCGGATGATGCGTCCTTCCCCAGAGGATGCCGCCAGTTTGCGCCGTCCACCATTCTCCATTCGCCGCGATGCATATCGAACACGCCAGAGTTGCCGAACTTCTCTGCACTGGTCGAATAGCCCGTCTCTTTTGCAAAGCGTGCGAAGTCGCCAACGGTCACGGGAGAGCGATCGAGGCGGAATGTCTCGACCCGGACGATGTGCGCGGGCCGCTCATCCGGCATGCCGACATTTGAACCCATCGTAAAGCGTCCCGATGGTAATGAGAGGGAATTCAATTGGGCAGTGTCTGCCTTTGTCGGGGCAGTACAGAGCAGACAGCACAACAGGAATTGGAAGCGGCGCATAAATTAATGATACGCATTAATTTAATGACAGTCATTAGTTTCTGCGTCACAATTGAAGCTGTAATCCTGTGAGGTCTCCAATGCGATGACGATTCCTGAACCGATCCGTTTCAAGGGCGTCCCCGGTTCGCCCTATACCCGCAAGATGCTTGCCTATCTCCGGTTCCGTCATATTCGGTACGAGCTCCTGTTGGGAAACCAGGCCGATGACATGGGACTTCCCGCGCCGAAGGTGGGCCTCCTGCCGACGTTTTACTTGCCGGGTGCTGACGGGCGTATCGAAGCCGTCGTGGACTCGACGCCGCTGATCCGGCGTTTCGAGGAAGCGTTTCGCGGGCGCGAGGCGATTCCCGACGATCCCGCGCTGGCGTTTATCAACTACCTTGTCGAAGACTACGCGGACGAATGGTTGACCAAGGCGATGTTCCATTACCGCTGGCATTACGAGCCTGACGTTTTGATGGCGGCGAAGATATTGCCGCGATGGAGCGGCATCCAGTCGAGCGAAGCGGCGCTTCGCCGCCAGGGCGACTTCGTTGCGGACCGGCAGGTCGCACGACTCTATGTGGTCGGGTCGAGCGATCTGACCGCGCCCGTCATCGAGGACAGCTACAAGCGATTCATGCGGATTATGGAAAAGCTCATCGAAAGGCAGAAGTTTGTCATGGGGAGCAGGCCGTCATCCGCGGATTTCGCGATCTATGCGCAACTCACCCAGCTTGCGAAGTTCGATCCGACGCCGGCCGCCATCTGCCTCGATGTGGCGCCCAGGGTCTACGCATGGACCGATATTGTCGACGACCTGAGCGGGGCACCGGTGGCCGAAGATGCGTGGCTCGATGTCGACGAAGTCAGGTCGAGTCTCGGTCCGCTGCTCGCAGAGGTCGGCCACTTTTATGTGCCGGCGATGCTTGCGAACGCCCGGGCGATTGCGTCGGGCGAAAAGGAGATGAAGACGACGATCGACGGACGAACCTGGGTACAACCCGCTTTTCCGTACCAGGCGAGATGCCTGCAATGGATCAACCTTGAATATGGTCAACTGGACTCGGAAGCCCGACGTCGTGTCGACATGATCCTGCAAGGAACCGGGTGCGAGTCGTTGCTTGATACGGACCGCTGATGAACCTCGCACGCCGATTTCGCTCGACGATGATGGGTGTGATCGCGTCTCCGTCGTTGCTGCGCACGCGGCGTGCCCGTGCGCGACTCGCGCGTCGACTTCGGGGCGACGCGCCGGCGATTCACTACTTCCATCAGGTAGACGATCCGTACAGTCACCTGGCCGTGCAGAAGATTGACGAGATTCGTGCTGCCTATCGCGTCGCTGTCCGACCACATCTCGTTGGGCCGCCATTGCCCGAGTTCCAGGGAGATACGGCCCGCTTTGCGGCGTGGGCTTTGAGGGATGCTTCGAGTGTCGCACCATGGTACGGCGTTGGCTCTCCGGGAGACGTGTTGCCGGAAGCGGCGGCGGTCAGGCACGCGAACGCGGTGCTTTCGTCTGTCCTGGATTGTGACACGTTTGCGACGCGTGCGATCGAGATCGGGACCAGTCTCTGGCACAGCGGAGCGAACCTCTCGCCGGACGCGCCGGTGGACCGGGTGCTCGCGGAAGGCAATCGGTTGCGTACCCGGCTCGGTCACTACCTGGGTGCGATGTTTTACTTCGAGGGCGAATGGTTCTGGGGCCTGGACCGGCTTCACCTGCTGGAACGGCGGCTCATCGATGAGGGATACGCTGTGCAGGTAGACGCGACACCCGTTGTGCCGATGCCGCAGTTTGAGCGTGTGCGTCATTCGGGTGATTCCGTCGGCGTCACACTCGAATATTTCCCGTCACTGCGTAGCCCTTATACGGCGGTGGGCCATGGGCGCGTTGCCGACCTGGTTCAGAGAAGCGGCGTTACGCTGAAGCTCCGGCCGGTGATTCCAATGATGATGCGTGGTATTCCGGCGCCCCGCAATAAACAGCTCTATATCATGATGGATGCCGCCCGGGAGGCGCGATATTACGGCGTTCCCTTCGGGCGATTCGTCGATCCGTTTGGTGAGCCTGTCCTGAACGCGTTCTCGTACTTTCCTGCGGCCAGTGAGCAGGGCCTGGGCATGGCATTTGTCGGGTCCTACCTCGCAGCGGCTTTCGGCGAAGGGATCGATATCTCGTCCGCGAAGGGGCTTGGCGAGATCATGGATCGCGCCGGTCTGGTCGCTGCCGACTTGCGATCGGATCGGGAAGCATCGCGAGCCTTACTCGATGACAACCTGAGCGCGATGATGGACGCGGGGCTGTGGGGCGTGCCGAGTTTTCGTGTCAGCGACGAGACTGGCGAGCCAGCTTTTGCCTGTTGGGGGCAGGACAGGATCTGGCGTGTCGAGGCAGAAATCGCACGGCGCCAGTCACGCGGTACGGATGGGCGCAATGAACAGGGCTGACAACATTGCCGCTGGCGCAAGCGGGCGCCAGCAACGAGCGCTCGATACGCGCGACAGGCTGATGCGAGCGGCGGAGAAACTGGTCGCCGAGCGTGGACTCGAAAATGTGACACTGCGAGCGATCACGACGGCCGCGGAGCAGAAGAATGAGTCCGCACTGCAGTATCACTTCGGCGGCCGGGATGGACTGATCGAGGCGATTCATCACGCCAGGAATGCACAGGTGCAGGAAAAACGTGCCGAGATGCTCGACGCCCTCGTCGCGACGCAGACTGCTCCCACGCTGCGTCACATCTGCAAGCTGATGGTCGAGCCACCGTTTTTGCTTGCGCGCAAGGATCCGGGCTTCAGGCACTACGTGAAGGGTTTTGGACGTGAGATTGCGATTACTGATGGCGCACCGACCGATTACCTGATGGGACGTCATCGTTACGGTACGCGAGAAACGCGAAGGCTGCTTCGCGAGACACTGTCGTTCCTCGATGACGAGATATTCCAGTACCGCTTCAATACCGTTGCGCGGTTTGCGGGTTTGTCGATGTCAGGTCATGCCCGCCAGAAGGGCGCGTTTCGCGGTCCGGACTCCGATGTCTTCTTCAACATGCTCGTCGATATGATGGCCGGGATCCTGGAGGCGGACGTGTCACCCGACACTCGAGCGGCCCTGGTAAATCGTCAGAGTTCGATGTGAAAATCCAGCGAGACCTGCATCAGTCTCGCCTGCTTCGGGTCCAGCGTGTCGGCAAGCCAACTGATGCGCAGCCAGCGTGTCTCGATACCGATGCCGAACGCTTGCATTGACGTCTCGTAACTTGCGTCGATCGCAAGGCCGGGCCGAAGCGACATGCGCCCCGTCAGGCGCGGCAAGGTAACGCCCTGGGTGTAGAGCGCCGCGACGCCCACGCTGGCACGTTCGCTGACAGGGACGCGTGCAGTGAAGCGAGTGATGGCAGGCAGGCGCTGCGTGTGTTTTGCGTTGTACTCGAATGCGGAGAGCAACGGCGTGACGACGAGCTGGCCACCAACCGTGTTCGTCGTTGCGGAATCGAACTGGCCGCGCGTTGCCGGTGCATTGCGCCACTTGATCTGCGAGAAGAGGTCCTGCACCGAGAGCGTGACGTCGACCTTCTTCCAGTTTGCTTCAAGAGCGAGATCGATCGTCGCGCCGCTCCCATCGGGCTCCGTTACCTGGCGGCCAAGGAGGTAATCGTGAGAATAGAATTGGCTGAACGAACCGGCACCCGTCACAGTCCCGTTGGTCGCGATGTCGACGCTGGCGTCGATACTTCCATCGATCAGGTAGCTTGCATTCAGCCAACTGGCACCGAGTGTTACGCGCGTATGCTCGACAGGCGCGAAGGTCCAGGCAAGCCGAATGCCGCTCGCGCGCAAGTGGTTGACGTCCAGGTTGACCTCATAGTCACCTGCGGGAACAGCCTCGTCGTTCTCACTGAGATGGATCAGCGTCAGGGTGTCAGGCGTATACCGCGTTTTCCAATCGTATCGTGTGAAGACGCCGAACGACAGTCCGTCGCGTTGCATCCCCACTTCCGCCCAGGCGTGTATAAAACTGGCATCGCCGGACTTCAGTTCGTCGTCGAGGTGATTGCCGATCGCATGGAGTGATACGGATTCGGAATAGGCATCGGTACTGGCGCGCGTGTAGACGCGCCAGGATCCGGTGTCGGCGGCTGCATGGCCGGCCATAAGAAGGCCGGCCAGCAGCGACAGCGATGAACGCACCACTCAGAACGTCAGTGTCTGGACGTTCGGGTCCTGGCCATCGTTGAAGCGGACGAGCAGTCCGGTATCGCTCTCTTCGATCGTCGCCAGCACATCTTCACCTGCCGTGATCGAACCACTCACGCTGTCGGAGGCTGGATCGTGGTTGAGGGTGAGCAGGAGATTGTCCTGATTTCGGATCATGACCGATTCAGGCGGTGCATCGAACAGGGCTGTGGTGGTCGAGAAC
>JAGRIN010000222.1 GCA_020443245.1 Pseudomonadales bacterium | reverse complement strand
AACTTCGAGTTGTTGGACGCGTCCCGGAGGCTGCCGGACAGGCCCAGCAGCTTCATTGCCCTGTCGCCCTGGCAGGAAATTTGAGACGGAACAATCGATACGCGAACGAGCACGCGACGAAGAGGAGCGTCGGATAGATGAAAGTCGGCAAGAACCAGCTGATGGCCGTATCGAAGACGAAATTCCAGTTCGTGCCGTTTTCGTCGTGGAAGATGCCCGGGATGTTTTCGACCCACTCCCAGATGCAGATGATAGTTGTCCAGGTCACCGCAAACGCAAGACCGACCAATACGCCCAGTCGAACCGACTTCCATAGTGCCCTGAACACCGCGTTAGCCGACATCGATACACCCCTTTCGCCAAAGTGAGCAGACTAACCGCATGGCCTGCGATGTGAAACCTCTCAGGAAGGCTCGTAGTGAAACTCGATGAGATACACGTTGCGGCCGGCGCCGTGAACGGCGGTTTTAAGCAGGTCCGGTACGCTGGCGAAACCTGACTCGCGTGCCATGGCGGGCGTGATGCTTTCAAAGTCAATCTGCGTCACCCGCTCGACGACGATGTGACCTTCTGCCAGTTTGTAGCGACCGTCGACCTTGACTCTTGGACTTTGCCACACGCGAATACTTGTGGTGATTTCACCACGCTTGACCGGCTCTCGAAGTTCCTTGCTGAATTGCATGGCGTCGTGGATTCAGTTCAGTCTTTGCTTTATGTCGGCATAGGCCACCTGCAGCAATGTGCGCAGCGCCACCGGATCGAAGGAGATGGTGGGGCCGATACGGACGTGACGCATCCGTTTGCCTGTGCCCTGAATCAGGTTTGCCGGATCGGGCAGCAGCGCGCCAAGAAACAGTCCGACGTTGATGTGCGCCGTGTAAACGTTGACATTCGCGAATGGCACGTCCTCGATACACGCGACGGGACAGCCGTCGTGGATGAGTTCAAGCACGTCGTCTCCGAGGGCGCGGATCTCCTCGAACCATGTTTTCGCCATGTGCCCGAGTTCGTCGGGTCGTGCGTCGAACCAGGCGTCGACTTGCGGGTCGTGGTGCGAGCCGATTGATAGGCGGAACAATTTCTCTTTCGTCATTGGCCGAACCGTCCTGGGAGGAGATCGTTAGATGATAAGTCAGTCGCGCGGGTGCGGAAAACCGAAGATTGTCGTTCAAGGCACGCCCGGTATCCCGTGTGATGCAGTTCCTTTACCATAGGCGGCGGCCTGAAATAAAAACGCATTGACCAGAGGGGCAGTATGTCGGAGGGAAAATTGTTTTCGCGGGTGCTGATCGCGAACCGGGGCGAGATTGCGATCAGGATCGCGCAAGCCGCGAGTGACGCCGGGATCGAGTCGGTTGCGATCTTCTCGGAGGACGAAGCAGCCTCGCTGCACGTCGTTCGTGCCGACAGGGCGGTACCACTCAAAGGCACCGGAGCACTGGCATACCTCGACGCGGAACAGATCGTCAATGTGGCCGTTGCCGAGGGTTGCGATGCAGTTCACCCCGGTTACGGATTCCTCAGCGAGAATGCGACGTTTGCCGCGCGTTGCGAGGCGGCCGGCATTACTTTTATTGGCCCGACCGCGGAGCAGCTTTCGCTCTTTGGCGACAAAGTCCGTGCGCGCGAGATTGCCGAATCGGCGGGCGCGCCGGTGTTGCCGGCTTCTGCCGCCAACGTGAGTGCTGAGGCGGCGCGCGCTTTCATGGCAGAACTCGGCGGTGTGCCGGTCATGATCAAGGCCGTGGCCGGCGGCGGCGGGCGAGGTATGCGCGCTGTCACCGATCCTGATGAACTCGAGTCCTCGATGGCCCGGTGCGCCCGGGAGGCAGAAGCCTCGTTTGGCGACGGGAGCGTATATCTCGAGCGGATGGTTGCGCGCGCGCTCCATATAGAGGTGCAGGTACTTGGCGATGGCAAGACCGTCAGCCATCTTGGTGAGCGGGATTGCAGCATTCAGCGCAGGCACCAGAAGATCGTCGAAATTGCGCCCTCGCCGCAGCTTCCACCCGCGTTGCGCACCGCCATTCACAAGGCGGCACTGGATATTGCCGGAGCGGCGAATTATCGCAACATCGGCACGTTCGAGTTCCTGGTTGACGGTAAGGATCTGTCAGACGATTCCCCGTTCTATTTTATTGAGGCGAATCCCCGGATCCAGGTCGAGCATACGGTGACGGAGGAGGTTACCGGCGTCGACCTCGTGCGTACGCAATTCGAGATTGCGGCCGGTGCCTCGCTCGAAGAACTGGGACTCGATACGGGCCATGCACCGACGCCCCGCGGGTTCGCGGTGCAGTTGCGCGTCAACATGGAACGCATCAAGAAAGACGGTACGCCGTTGCCAAGCGGCGGCACGATCGAGAGCTTCATGCTGCCCCACGGCCCAGGTATTCGTGTCGACACGCTGGGATTTACGGGCTTCAAATCGAGCCCGCATTTCGATTCGCTCCTGGCGAAGCTTATTGTCACCACGCATCGTGACGACTTTGGTGAACTGGTCACGCGTGCGCTGAGGGCGTTGTCCGAGTTTTCGGTTACAGGGATCAACACGAACCGTGATTTCCTGATGAATCTTCTCGAAGTCCCCGCGTTCAGGCAGGCGGATCTCTATACGCGATTCATTGAAGACAACCTCGCGGCGTTGGTGGAAGCACGCAGCCGTCCCGCGCGAGTTCCGAGTGCCCAGCGCAAGCCTGTCACGACCGGCGCCAAAGTCGACGCCGCCGATCCCCTCGCGGTGCTGAACTATGGCAAACAGGAGACAGCCGCCTCTACGACAAGAGAGGAATTTGCTGAAGGTGTCGTACCCATCCTTTCGTCCATGCAGTCCACGATCGTGAGTATCAATGTCGTGTCAGGGGATGAAGTGAGCGCAGGCCAGGAACTGCTTGTACTGAACGCGATGAAGATGGAGCACGTGATCACGGCGCCGGTGAGCGGCAGTGTGCAGGACGTGCGCGTCCTGGTGGGTGACACCATTGCCGAAGACACGCTGCTCGTGACGATTGAGGAGAAGTCGGTAGAAGCCACTGCTGTCGTTTCGGACGAAGAACTGGACCTTGATACGCCGCGCGCGGACCTCGCGGAATTGCTGCGACGCCGTGCCCTGACCTCGGATGAGTCCCGTAAGAAGCAAGTCGAAAAGCGCCACGCGCGAGGTGGCCGGACAGCAAAGGAGAATGTCGCCGACTTGTGTGACCCGGACTCCTTCATGCAGTTTGGATCGATAGCCGTCGGTGCGGGGCTCTCGGGTACGGTGGATGAGCTCCTTGATTATGCACCGTCTGACGGACTCGTTATGGGGCTCGGGCACGTCAACGGCGCGATGTTCGACGAAAGCAAATCCCGCATAGCCGCGGTTGCCTATGATTACACTGTACTGGCTGGCACGCAGGGCGGCATGAACCACAAGATGATGGACCGGATGTTCCAGGTCGCGCAGAAGCTGGAACTTCCCGTGGTCCTTTTCTCTGAAGGCGGTGGCGGTCGTGCCGGTGGTGGCAGCCGCGCCGCAGATGCGCCGCGTGGGACGACGAGGGCGATAACGGGAGGTGGCGGCCTCAACACGCCGTCCTGGATGTTGCTCGGTCAACTCAGTGGTCGTGTCCCCATCATCGGCATCAATTCCGGATTGTGCTTCGCCGGGAATGCAGCCTTGCTGGGTTGTTGCGACGTGATCATTGCCACACGCAACTCAAGCATCGGGATGGGTGGTCCGGCGATGATCGAAGGTGGCGGCCTTGGCGTTTACCGTCCGGAGGAGGTCGGCCCGATGTCGATCCAGGTGCCGAACGGCGTGGTGGACATCGCAGTCGAGGATGAAGAGGAGGCCGTCGCCGCAGCCAAGAAGTACCTGTCCTATTTCCAGGGGCGCATCGATACGTTCGAAGTGCCGGACCAGCGGCGCCTGCGCCATGCCATTCCGGAGAACCGGCTGCGGGTCTACGATATTCGTGAATTGCTTGCCACGCTGGCAGACAAAGACTCCGTGCTGGAGCTCCGGCAGGGATTCGGCAAGGCGATGCTGACCGCTTTTATCCGCCTCGAAGGTCGTCCCGTGGGCGTAATCGCCAACGATCCGACCTTCCTGTCTGGTGCGATCGACAGCGACGCGGCGGACAAGGCTGCGCGCTTCATGACGATTTGCGATGCGTTCGATATTCCCTTGCTCTTCCTGTGCGATACACCGGGGATCATGGTCGGTCCCGAGGCCGAAAAGGAAGGAACCGTGCGGCACGCTGCCCGGATGTTCGTGACCGGGGCGAGTGTCACGGTGCCGAGTTTCATGGTGATCCTGCGCAAGGCCTATGGCCTGGGAGCGCAGGCAATGGCTGGCGGATGTCACAAGATGCCCGGATTCGTCGTTGCATGGCCAACGAGTGAATTCGGGGGCATGGGGCTGGAAGGTCAGGTCAAGCTTGGGCAACGTGCTCGCCTTGAAGCGATAGAGGATCCAAAGGAGCGGCAGGTCGCGTTCGAGAAAATGGTCGAGGCGGCTTACAACCACGGCAAGGGCCTCAATGCCGCGCACGTCTACGAGATCGAAGATGTGATCGATCCAGCCGACACACGCAAGTGGGTGGTTGCCGGCTTGAGGGCGTCTCCACCCCCTCTGCCACGTCGTCAGAAAAAGCGTCCATGCATCGACGCGTGGTAGAATCTAACGATAAGTAAAAGGTGCGCCTCGTACTCCCGTGAAATCGCGTCCGGCTCGCAGGAGCCGGATGCAGATGGGTGGCCCGCATCGCCGGCCCGGACTGCATGAATCGGATTCATGATGATTTATCGTTAAATATCAATAAGATAAACGGCGTTTGCGGTTATCCTGATGTTATCCACAACCCTGCCAACTGCCGCCCGCAAGTTACCCAACAGTTATCCACAGGCTATGCACCGCAGCTTGCAAACGTTTCACTGGTGGTGCGGTATTGCCGGGCGTAAAGTTACTTCAACGGTTGAGCGAGGCGGGGGAAACCCCAGGGGGAAACCCCGAGAGGAGGAACCCGCCAACACTTGAAACCGCCAGACCTGTGCCAGGTCGCGGTCACCCCGGCAAGGGTGGCTCAAGGGCAAGCTGGCAGCGCCGCAAGGCGCAACCCGAAGGCCAAGCGTCCCCAAGGGGAACATCGGGGCTGGAGTTGTCTGTTTCGTCGGATCAATCGATCAATTGGACCGGCGATGACGTAAGCAGAGGCGTCATTAAATAACGACTTATAAGTCACGGCTACTGAGGTGCTGGAAACGTACCAGCTACGCCAAGGCAGCCAGCGAAGGAAGGGCCCCGGCCCGACCGACGCGCCCGGGCCGAGAGGCTCGGTCCGGACCCCCGGGTCCGGGAGGATAGACCTGGCAGTTTGTGGACTCGTCTGTGAACTGCGCCGGCCAAAGTCCTGATAGAAACCTCGCTTCGGCGGGGTTTCTTTTTTGGGCGATCGAAATTCTCCCCTTGCCCGACACATTGACTTGAGCCAGGTCTCGCATCGTGGCATCGTCCCGCGGCGCGTTGTCAGCGCAACGGAGAATTGAGGCCGCATATCCATGACCTTTCCCTATGTGATCGAGAACTCGTCAGGTATTCAGGACACTGAAACAATGGTCCGCTGGACGCTTGACGAACGCGACCGGATGAAAGATATCCTGGCGAAAGCTGGTGCCGTCCTGTTCCGAGGATTTCCGGTTTCGTCAGCGGAGGACTTCGACCGCTTCTCGGCAGCATTCGGCTATCGTGATTTCACCTATGCCGAGTCGTTATCGAATGCGG
>JAGRIN010000221.1 GCA_020443245.1 Pseudomonadales bacterium | reverse complement strand
AACTGGATTCGGCAAGCGCCACCTGCTCGACCAGCTTCCCGACATGGCACGCGCCGGTCTCCTCGACCACACGCGCGACGGTCGCACGCATCGATTCCGAGCTCGAGCCGAGTTCCTGGCGGCGATGGAACCGATCCCGGCCCGTTGGGTCGACTGGACTTCTTACATCGCAACCTTGCTCGAGCTCGAGGACGCGATGCGAATCCTGGAGGCGAACCCGACGACGGCTGGTGCCATGGACGCATCGAGGCGAATCTCCGATCACCCCGATGTCGTACCGGTGCGATTTGCCCCCCTTGGCAGCCCCGAGACACTCCCAGACCGTCTTCGCGATTGGCTGCTCACGAACGCACGACACGTAGCAGCGATCGATTCGCACGCCGCTAACCGTCGGTAGCAGAGCTGACAAGGGGGCAGTCCCAACCGCTACATTGTCGATCTCGACACAGCGGCGGTCAACCAACCGAAACCAGTCAGAGCCATCGCCACGTCGCACGCGAATCGCTTCCAGGACCCGAGCCAGACGAAGCCCGCCAAGCTCCGTTGGACCACAGGAAGCGCGACCCACCGCAGGAGCATGTACGACACATACGACAGCCCTAGTACCACGAACGGTGCGCCAAGCGTTAGCCAGGTTATCGCTACTGCGATGTCTCCAGCATCTCCAATTTCAACGACGGTCGCCAACACGATGACATTTGCAGCAGCCGCGAATCCAGCGATCCACCATAGTGCCACACTGAACCAACGGTAATTCTTCAACTTCGCTCCGACATGAGAATGTGGGCTTCGCCGTCCGCGTCCTCACCTACTGGTTGGGCAGCCGCCGATCACTGCGACCATTGGCATCTTGGGTACAACTAGCGCCTCAAGATTTGCTCATGCGTCGAACACGGAATGCGCCCCAACCGAATCGCACAACCTATACGTCTACAGTCACACCGACCGCACCGTGGTCACATCGACAATCCCGACGCGCGCGCCCGCATCCCGGCTGTCGAATTCCTCGCGCTAGAAGCATTCATCCGAGATCCATCGATAGACGACATACGGGCTCGCCGGATTCATCCGCAGCCGAGCGCTTGAGACGATCAGATGCGCGATCCCCATCAATAGCACGAATCGCAACGTCACCCACAGCACGCTCCGAAGGATCGAAACTCAGCACTGTAGAACATGCACCGATACCTCCAGTAGTGATCACCGCAAGAAGCTCCCATCGATTTCCGTTCTCCCGGCAGCTGAAGTAGTAAGTTGCAGAAACACGCTTGTCCTTCGTGCCGAGTTCGTGTCTAGAGCCGATGACGGCAGCGCCACACGTCGGCCTGTCAGCACCAAGCGCCATCTCATATCGCTCGGCCGCCGCTTCCGCCATACGTACGTCAGAAACAGAAGCATACGGGAATGCTTGAGGTTTCGTAGACACGTTGATGTTGTGTCTTACGCCGCCTGTTGAGCCTCGAAATTGACAGGGCTGAGGTAGCCGAGCTTCGAGTGGCGTCGGCGGGTGTTGTACCTGCCTTCGATGTACTCAAACACGACGCTCTGGAGCTCGGCTCGTGTGGGCCAGGATCGTCGGTTGGTCTTTTCCTTCTTCAGGGTCGCGAAGAAGCTCTCGGCGACGGCGTTGTCGGCGCAGGTTCGGACGCGGCCCATGCTCGGCAGGATCTTCGAGTCGCGCAGGGTCTTGCCGAACGCGTAGCTGGTGTATTGCGCGCCGTGGTCGGAGTGGTGCACCAGGCCCGGGGCCGGGCGGCGCTGAGCGATCGCCATTTCGAGGGCTTCGATCACGATCTCCTTGCGCATGTGCGGCTGCATGCTCCAGCCCACGATCCGACGGCTGAACACGTCCATCACCGCGGCGATGTACAGCGGTCCTTCCCACGTGTTGATCTGTGTGATGTCTGCGATCCACAGCTCGTTCGGTGCGTCCGGATGCCAATCTCGATTCACCAGGTCCACGGCATGCAGACCTTCGTCGGCGAGCTGCTTGATCCGGCGCCGAAGTCGCACGACGCGCCCGGAGATGCCATTGGAACGCATGATCCGCCAGATCCGGTCACGCCCAACACGCTCGCCCAAGTCAGCGAGATCGTGCTGGATGCGACGCGCGCCATACGTCGCATCCGACTCGCTATGCGCCTGCTGGATCATCGGCCACAGCCGACGATCCTCGATCGCGCGAGCCGACGGCTCGCGCTTGATCCACGCGTGATAACCGGACCGACTGACACCAAGCACCTCGCACGCCAGCTCGATCGAGAACTTCTGGTCCAAGGCCTTCTCCGCACGCACGAACTCGAACGCGACTACCGCGTCACGTCGCTTTCCCGTGCGAAGAAGGCCGCCGCTTTTTTTAGGATCTCGCGCTCCTTCTCGAGGCGCTTCACCCGCGCTCGAAGCTCCTTGAGCTCCGCCTTCTCCGCACTGGACATCTGCTCCGGCAACGCACCCGAATCGGCAAGGTGCTGGTTCACCCAGTTCGTGAGCGACGCCGGGCTACACCCCAAGCTGTCAGCCACGCTCATCTTCGAGCGACCGCTCAGCACCAGCTGCACGGCCTCACGCCTGAACTCCTCCGGATACGGTGGTTGCTTCGCCATCGTGACTCCCGTCTACCAAGGGTCTGAGACCCTCAATCGTCAGGTGTCTACGAAACCTCAAGCATTCCCGTATCCGTGATCCCGTCCTGTCCCGGCATCGGGTCGATCTGGCGGAAGCGGCCTTGGATTGCGTTGTGAGTGAGGGCACGCATTCGGTGGTCCTGATCGACGGTATTGAGGTGCAGGTTGAGGGGCAGAACACCGTTTCGAGCCCCGAAGAGTGGTCTGGTTCTGCCCGGGGCACTAGCCGGTGTTGTCGAGATCGCCCCACGGCGTGTATCGGTCGTCGACGTAGTTGACTGGATACTGGGGTTATGAGCGAAGGTGATCCTCTGCCAGGCTGCCTCTGGAAGCCCCGATCGACCGAATCTGGCGGCTCACGACGTCGGGGTAGTACACCGGGTAACCCAAATCACATTCTTGTGGGGCGTGGACAACTCGCAGTGCGACTAGCTCAAGGCACGGGACACTGGACAAGCGGAAGCAATTGAATCAGATAGAAGACCCAGAATATGCTCACTAGCAAGTCTGAAACAAATTCTGCGCGACCTTTATTCGGGGTCAGTAGGGGACCGATCCAGAATACGAGGGCCGCGGTGAATACGGCTCGGGATAGGGCGGAGTCTATTTCAATACTTTCGCTGCATAGTTCAGTTCCGTCTCGCGTGAACAAGATCTGCCAGGCGATCACTGTCACCAAGCTGAAAAATGGAAGCAAGATGCGCAAGAGCCGAATCATGTTCAATCCAAGGTGGAAGAGAATGTACTGTAGTAGGTTCCGGCACCGCTCGTCCGCCACTTCAAGCGCGCCTTCTTATCTCTATACGTCTCATTATCGAACAGGTGGTAGTTCGATTTGATCAGTCGCTTCGCCTTAAAACGTCCGACCGACCTTCGTTTCCACAACTTCCAATAGAACCCGCTTAACGAGAATCGCTTGGTGTGAACTTCGACCCAGATCCTCCGTGCCTTGAAGGAATCGCACAGCATCGCGAAGTCAACCATGTAGCCGCGATGCACAACTCCGTCTCTGAATAGGTCGGGTCCGGCTCGAGTGCCGAATGGCAGCCGATATGCGGTGGTCAGGGTGTTAGCCGTCGTGCAGGTCAAGCCGAGAGGATCTACTCGATTCACCGGGTCATTCGCTGCGTACGAATACGCCGTATCCCTGATCCCATCCTGCCCTGGCAGCGGGTCGATCTGCCGGAAGCGTCCCTGGATTGCGTTGTGAGTGAGGGCGCAACTTCGGCGCGAGGCATGCCGGTCGAGCCGGCGTTCATCGCTGCAGGGTGTCGGCGTCGTGGTCGGCGGCATGCGGAGCCGGTACCCCGCTGCGAGGGTTTGCTCACTGCTCGAACGTCTCCGTCGTGCCGTCGCGGGTCTGCATCAGTCGGTCGATCGCGGTGGCGAACTCGTTGAGGCGTGGATTGGCCCGAGCGCGAATGTAGTGCTTGGTCGTCATCTGAACGTGTCCGTGGCCGAGCTGGTCACGGATGACCTCCACGTCCACGCCCGCCTCGCGGGCCAGGGTCGCGGCGGTTCGTCGAAGGTCATGCAGGCTGAATCGTGGCGAGCCGTCGTCGCGCCGCAACCCGGCCCGCGCCACGAGCTTGCGGGTGCGGGACGTCATGGTGTCGGGCCGCACCGGACCGCCATCGAACGGGGACCTGAACAGGCGATCCTCCGCATCGAGCTGCTCGTGCTCGGCGTACTCGGCGATCGCCGCAGACAGCGACGGGCCGATTGCGACGATTCGCGCCGAGCCGCTCTTGGGCGGTCGTTCGACCACGCCTGCTCCGGTCACGTGCGCGATGCTCGCTTCGACCACGATCTCGCCGAGGTCGACATCGACGCATCGGCGACGAAGGGCCGCGATCTCGCCTCTACGCAGGCCGGCCTCGCCGGCAAGTCGCACCCACAACAGCTCCTCGCTCGACGCGCACGCGGCCAGAACGCTCCGGTACTCGCGAAGGGTGAGGTGGTCGCGAGCGACGCGCCGCGGGGGATTAGGCAGGTCGAAGGCGGTCGTGGGATTCCAGTCGATGTGACGCTTCCGGGTCGCAACGGAGAGCATGTGCTGCAGCGTATGAAACGCCTGTCGCCGCGCCCAGTATCCGGTTCCATCGGCGGTCTTGGCGAGCCACCAGTCCTCGATCTGACGAACCGTCACCGTTCCGACACGCATGGCGCCGAACGTGTCGTGCAGGTGGTTGCGGTACGAATACTCGCGGTTGGCGACAGTGCCCGGAGCCAGCCGCTGCGAGTCAACGCTGATCCAGTGCTGGAAGTACTCCGCAATTGATCGCTCGGATCGGGCGTCGCTGAGGTCGTTGTCGGTGTCTGCACATGCTGCCGCATCGACCTCGGACCTTCGCGCGATCTATCGCATCAACGGGACGCGGGTCCGTTCCGAGTTTCGAAACCATTAAGAATCCGGTCCACAGCCTTGGCTTCTGCTGCATTGATGCCGCCATTATGGTCGTCGTCGCAGCTTTGCAGCGTAGCGGTGAGTTCGTCTTTCGTGATCCGCCCGTCCTCATGGCCGGAGATACGTTCCAGCGCACGGGTTCGGTCCCAGTACATGGCGTTGCCGTTGCTGTCGTACACCGGACCCAACTGCCACTCGTCAGGACGGTCGATCGAACCGTTTCCGTCTACGTCCCAGTTGGTGAACTCGTTGTCGACGATCGTTTCGATGTCAGTTCCGACGCGTCGGCGCTCACTGGATTCCCACACGTTCCGAGCATGCTGACGTGAATCGGTGTAGTTCATGGCGGCTCCGAGTACGAGGCCGCCTCCCGTAAGCGCCGCTGAAATCCCAGGATGGCCACCTGAGATCGTCCACATACCGAACGAAGCGAGCGCTCCGATACCGCCACCGATGCCAGCACCAATCACGAGGGACGCGATCTGATGACGAAGGTCGAACCCGGTGCCGTCCCACGAACGAATCTGCGTTGGATCCACGCGCGTTGGCTGCGTTTCAGTTCGAGATGACATGGACTTGGGTCCAACGCCTACAACATGTGTCATGTGCATGAATTGCCTTCCCCCGACAACCAGCTGGGCCTATCGCCCCCGTGCCTGTCCATCGACCGGGCAGGGGAGCGTGTTGCAAGAAGCCCGCGATTGCCGGCTGCGATGTGTATGACCCATGCGTGAC
>JAGRIN010000220.1 GCA_020443245.1 Pseudomonadales bacterium | reverse complement strand
GTTAAATCGGTCGTTGAGCTCGTTGACCGTCGCCTCGATGCTGGCTGCCCGTGCCCGTGCGACCGCCACTTCGTTGGCGAGGTTCTGCACGATCTTGGAGACCTCGCTCTGGATCGTCAGCTCGATGTCCTGGATCTCGGCCTTGGCGTTGATGACGTCCGGGTGAAGTTCGCCGTAACGCGATTGGAGTTCGGCCAACCGGCGTTTGGCCTCGGCCTCCTGCGTGCGCAGCTCCTGGATCAGCGAACTCGACAGCACCTGGGCCGCCGAATCGGTGCCCTGAGACTGCAGCCGCTCGACCTGGCTGTAGTTGGCCTGGGCCGCCGCCAATTCGGAGCGCGCCAGGGTGAGCTGTGCACTGGCCTGGTTCAGCTGCTGCTCGATCAGGCTTTGGCTGTTGCTGTTGCCGAGGTTCTGCTCGACCCGATAGGCCGCCACCAGCGCTTCGGCATCAATCACCTGCTGCCGCAGTTCCTCGAGTCGGGAGCTCAGCCAAACATTTGCCTGTTCGGTCGCCTCGAACTTCGCCTCAAGTTGATCGAGAATATAAAGCTTGGCAAGCCCGTTGGAGAGTGTTGCGGCCTTCTGCGGGCTGGTCGAGGTCGCTGCCAAGGTGATCACGTAGGTCAAACGCACCGGCTGCACTTCAATCGCCGCAAGCAGATTGTTGATAACCGCCGTGCGCTCGATCTCTTGCTGCTCTTCGGGTGTGGGCTCCTCGGCGTACATGCCTTCAGCATCGCGTTGGCCGAAGGCCGCCAGCAGCCATTCGGGCACGACATCCTCAACGCTGAGCGCCGCCAGTCCCGTTTTCTCGGGCCGACGGTAGGGATTGAACTCTGGATCCTCGATCAGATTGAGCTCGTCGGCCAGGCGGCCCATAAGACTGCGCGAGGTCAGAATCTCGACCTGGCTTGCCACCGCAGCGGTGTCCGAGCCGATGCCCGACATCACAGCCTCGAAATCCATCACGTTCGAGGCTTGAGTCTGAATGAGCACCTTGGAAGTTGCGGTGTAGCGCGGCGTGATATCGTTGAGCACAAACAGTGTCGCCACCATCACGATCACGATCACCGAAACGATCAGGACCTTGTGACGACGCAGGGTGCGCAACCAGGCCCGAATGTCGAGGCCGGCATCATCTTCTTCTCCGGGACCTGCAGCCGCAAGGCTCCGATCGAGCATGCCCGAAGACTGTGGCTGCTGCATATCCACGACCAACCCCTATCCTGAAACCGCTGGCGCGAACGCGGAGCCGGCCCGTCAACCCCTCGCCCGTCACGGTCGGGACCGGGGCGCCCTGTCACGCCTTAACCCTGCGCAGCCGCGCTTGCCATGCTTACCGGTCAGAACGCTCCCGACCGATCAAAAGAAACGTTCCTCGACACGGATAATGTCGCCGGGCAACAGCGGCGTGTCGAGCCGGACTTCGAGCGCTGTTTCGCTACCGGGACGAGACAGCTGAATGTCGTCTTCGTCGGCGCGATATGTAAACCCGCCGGCCATCGCCACCGCATTGAGCACGGTCATGCCGTTGACGTAGGTATAGCTCCCAGGGACGTTAACCTCACCCAGAATGTAGAACGGCCGGTAGTTCATTACTTCGATGCTAACGCGAGGGTTGATCAGATAGCCTTCGGCCAGTCGGGCTTCCACGCGATCCTCGAGCTCATCAATGGTCCCCCCTTCAGCGAGGACGTCCCCGATCAACGGCAGGTTGATACTGCCCTGAGAGCCGATTTCGAATTCTCCGGAGAGATTGTCCTCACCGAACACGATGACCCGCAGACGATCACCCACCCCGAGTGAATAGACCCTGTTGTCCAAATTCTGCGCCTGGATCGGTGTCACACTTACCAGAAACACCGGGAAAACCAGCAGCAGGGCAACATACTTCCACATTAGGCAGATTCCTCACCGTCGAAGACACCGCCCCTGTACATCACCTTGGACCCGGGCCTTTGCCTTCCTAGAACTGCGCCCCGACGAAGGCACCGACCGTGTACTGATCGTAACTGTTGCCCGCGACATTCGAATTACGATCGGTCCAGCCGACCCGAGCCCCGGCATAGAAGTTCCGGGTGATCAGATACTTGCCGTTCAGGTTCAGGCGCCAGACGTCGTCATCCTGCGGGATGCCCTGATAGTCGTTGTTGGTAAACGAACCGGTGGCGCCGATCAGGATGTTGCGGCGAACTTCGTAGTCGATGCCGACTTCAGCGATCGTGGCGATGTAGGACGAAGCGTTGACCTGCACCGTCTCCTCGACCTCGCGGGCCAGGGTGGCCTTGACGGTAGCCAGCGGGCTCACGCTCCACAGGACGCGCGCGCCGGCATCGAACTCGCCGATGTCGGAGAAGGCGGGATCGTCATAGTTCTGGGCGAAATAGCCGCCGAAGAACTCGGCATCGATCACGTTGGTCAGGCTGATCGCGATACCGGCATCGATACGGTAGCCGTCCGAATTGCGGTTGAAGCCGTTATCATCGGGCACCGTGTCGTAATCGCGCTGGTTCAGCGAGCCCTGAACGAAGGCGGTGTAGCCCGGCTGCACGTCGTAACCGATACGCAGGCGCTCGCCGTACAAGTTGCGGTCACGGTCCTGGTTGTTGATGACCGCGCCGGCATTGTTGATGTCGTTGTCGTAGTCGAGCTGCAACCAGGTGCCCTCGACGGTCACGCCAAGGCGGTTGGGCTTGTAGGTGCCGCCGACATTGGCCGCATATCTGTTGTACTGGGTCGGCTCCGTCGCTCCCGTGATCGAGTCCTCCGAGCCGCGGGCTTCATGCAGGTGCTGCGCCGAACCGCCGCCGAAGAGATAGGCCGTACGCTGGATGTCGATACGGCCATCGGCGAGCAGGCCATAGTCCGTGAAGTCCTCGCCGCTGTGGCTCGCGTAGAGGCCCTGATCGAGATACGCGGTGGCGTTCAGCGCATGGTTGTTCCAGTCCGAATTGACGGTGACCGACGGCTTGATCGTGGTGATCCAGTCGTCATCGGTGTTCGTCTCGGTGGCGTAGATGTTCGAGTTGTAGGTCTCGCCGAGTTCGATCTTGGGGAACACCAGGAACGAGCCGGCACGCAGGCCCACGGGGTCGTATTCCGGGCGAGGCCGCTTGGAGACGTCGAGTTCCTGCGCGGCGGTCAGATCGGCGCCCATCATAAGCGCCAGAATCGAGACACCGGCCATAAGGGAAAACTTCTTCATCACGGTATCTGCCTCCAGTCGGTGAGCGGCCCACGCGGTCCATCCGCTCGATTTTGCAACGCAATCAACTAAGGCACAAGGCCCCGAAACCGTTTCCAACGCCAACCCCATTCCGCCGCGCACAAAATGCACAGCAACCTGTCGACGCTCCGCCATTCCGCCGATCACCAGCCAACGGCTGGCGCCACATCATGGTGCCGAAGGGGAGATTCGAACTCCCGGCCTACTGATTACGAATCAGTTGCTCTACCACTGAGCTACTTCGGCCCTTGAGAGCCTCCGGGGAACACTCCTTCGATCATCGATAAACGCTAACGATTTCAAGGGCCTTCGACAAGCGCCTTGTGTCCGGTTTGCACCACACCGTGTCTCGTATGCCACATGGCGACACACCGAAGACGACCACCAATAAGGATACTATCGCCCGATCGGGTTTCCCATGCGGCATTGGCTGCGACAAGTACGAACTGATGCCGACCTCACGCGGATCGTACCCCTAGCGCGGCATCATCTTCGAGATCCTCAACAATCAAGCAGCGGGAGACAACGGCCTTCCGCTCGTTACCGCTTCTCCGGGAGCTGCGCAACAGAGAGTGCCTCGGACTCGCCCCACCTCAACCCCACGCTTGCGGCAAGCCTTGTCTCGTGCACATCGTAATCTTGAGGTGCGACCATCTCGAGCACTCGCGGCTCGCCATGAGCCGATCATCCCGGAGGAAGATCGAAGCAATAGAGTAACGACGAGTTGCAGGCGATACTTTCCAGCCGAGCATCCGTAAACTAGACTACGGAAATTGGGGTCGTGACGACGGGCGGAGGGGCGCGCGGCACCAGTGGGCCAACGGTTTCCCCAGTGTGCAGATCGTGAAAATCCAAAGCTCCAGAGCCGAGCCAACGCGGCAGGTCGATCACGCGCCGCTCGATGATTTCGAGATTCGGGTTCTTCGCGAGCATCGCGGCGAACCGGTTCGGACAATCGAGATCAGCGCCGTTTCATTTTTGGTTGATGTGCTGGTCATCATCGTGGGCGCGCTCTGCGCTTCGTTGCTGCGTTTTGGCGACCCGCTACGCCTCGATCAGTTCGTTCTCCCAATCACCCTTGCCATCGCCGTGGTTGTGTTGTCCGGCACGGCCTTGCGCAGCTACAGCGACGAGCATCTGATCCGTCGCGGTTTCGCAGTGCAGCGCTGGCTCCTGCTTTGGACACTCGCGCTGGCGCTGGTCTTTGCCGGGCTCTTCTTCACAAACACCAACACCCCCATCTCTCGTCTCTGGATCGGCTACTGGTTCATCGTCACAGCGATGATCGCCGTACCTGTGCGCTACGCTTGGTCAACCGTCATCATGCGCTGGCAGCGCGCAGGTCGACTGGGCGAAACGGTGGCCCTGGCCGGAGCCCCGGATGCGGTCGAGGGGCTTCTTCGGTCCGTCGCCGACAACATCCAGGCCGATATCGCTATCTTTGACCGTCGCATTGACGACCGAGGCTCGATCCCACCGGCGTTGTTGGAGCGGCTCCGCGATGTCGATCGCTTGTTGCTGGCCTTCGACCCCGACGACCCGAACCTGCGCTCTTGGCTGAACGCCTGCCGCCGCAGAAGCATGCATGCCGACCTCGTGCCTTCCATCAGCCGTGAACTGCTGGCCTACGAGCCGCACATGCTTTCAGGACTGACTGCGTGGCGCCTGGCCACCAAGCCGCTGACCGACGAGGCGCTGCTGGCGAAACGCCTTGAGGATATCGTCATCGGCGGCGCTCTGCTGGTCGCGACCTTGCCACTGATGGGGATCATCGCCCTTCTCGTGCGTATCGATTCGCCGGGCCCGATCCTGTTTCGCCAGACGCGTCACGGCTTCAACGACCGTCCGTTCGACGTGCTCAAGTTCCGGACCATGTACCACGTACCGCACAGCGACGACGGCCGCGTTGCGCCTGCAGTACGCAACGATCCGCGCGTGACACGCGTCGGGGCCTTCCTCAGGGCGACCAGCTTCGACGAGTTGCCCCAATTCTTCAACGTGATGCGTGGAGAGATGTCGCTCGTTGGGCCCCGGCCTCAGGCACTGGCCCACAGCGATGAATACGGACGCCAGCTTGAAGACTACTTTCGGCGCCATCGCCTCAAGCCCGGGATCACGGGCTGGGCCCAGGTCAATGGCGTGCGCGGCGAGACCAAGACGCTCGACCGCATGATCGAACATGACCTCTATTATGTCGACAACTGGTCGATCGGGTTCGATCTCCGCATCATGGCGCGCACCCTGATCGTCGTGCTGCGTGCCGACGCATTCTGACGGCCTCAATCAGCCCCCTCTCGATATGACGGCGATCGAGAGACGAGCGTCCTCTCTGGCTCTATCTTCGAGGCGGGAGTCTTAATCTTTTAGCACCGGCTGAGGTCGTTCACCGACCGCGATCACGCGGTCCTGAGACGAGAGGTGATCATGCTCCACAGCGGTGTGAGTGCGATCGCTCCCACAAGAGCAAGACCTGTCGTGATACCCGCCGCGTTCGCCATGATATCGGACCAGGATGCGACCCGTGCAGGCAAGAATGCCTGCAGCCCTTCGACCGCCACCGAAAAGAGGAACAAAAACACAGCCCATCGTGCAGGCGAACCG
>JAGRIN010000219.1 GCA_020443245.1 Pseudomonadales bacterium | reverse complement strand
AACGGCCGCGAGGTGCTCCGCACTACCCTCAAACCCCTCCGCGAGCCCGTTCGGGTCTCACTCCGGTATCGGCTCGCGGCCTGAGTGTTGCGGGAAATGCCCCCTCGCTCCGGCGACGGTATCCGAGAGAGAGTTAGGATTCGATCAGGAGCGCCATGAAGGCCAATCCCGCATTGGAGAGGGTTCGTTGGGTGTGGTGGATGATGCCGAGGGTTCGGTAGATTTCAACGTCCGGCACTTCGAGCAGGACCGTTGTGTCGTCCAGCATCGTTTGCGGCAGAACACTCCAGCCCAGCCCGATGGAGACCAGCATTTTGATTGTCTCCAGATAGTTCGTGGACATGCTCATGCGCAAGGGCAGGTGACGTTCGTCGAACAACTGCTTGACGATGCGCCCGGTGAACGTGCTCATGTCCGGCAGGATCGCCGAGTGTTCCGAGAGCTGTTCCAGCGAAACCTGCTTCATCGAAGAGAGCGGGTGTTCCGGCGCGCACATGAACTTCAGGTCGTCGCGCCAGACCGGGATGGAAGTCAGGCGTTCGTGCGCGCCCGGGGCGAGCGTGATGATGCCCAGTTCCAGGTTGCCCTGGACGATCTGGTCGTGGGCGACCTCCGAGTCCATGAAGTGCAGGTCGAGCGAGACATCCGGGTAGCGGGCCGAATACTCCTTCAGGACCTGTGGCAGGCGCCAGAGCCCGATGTGATGGCTGGTTGCAAGCGAGAGTTGGCCGCTCACCCTGCCGGAGAGATTGGTGATTGCGCGTTGCGTGTCCTCGACCCGTTGCAGGATGTCGCGTGACCGCGGCAGGAGTTCGCGGCCGGCCTCGGTGAGATTGACCGTTCGTCCGATTCTGTCGAAGAGACGAACACCCACCTGGTTTTCGAGCAGTGCGATGCGTTTGCTGACAGCCGGTTGCGTGAGGTGCAGCCGAGTCGCCGCGACCGAGAAAGAGCCGCAGTCCGCGACCGTGAGGAACGCCTTGATGCCGTCGAGTTCGATCACTGGGGATTCCGGCGACTCATGGAAATTATGAACAAGATGAATTTGAGTTATCCGCCCGATGATCTTAGCATTCGCGTCCGAAATCTGGCCACCAGGCCGCCACCGGGGTAGAGGTCCCTTGTTGTCATGGAAAAGTTGTCATGGAAAAAGTGAACGTTGCGATTGCCGGGGCAACCGGCGCTGTTGGTGAAGCCATGCGTGAGATCCTGGAGGAACGCGCGTTCCCGGTGGATCGACTGTTCCTGCTCGCGAGCGAACGGTCCGTGGGCGTGCGCCTGCCGTTTCGGGACAAGAGCGTCTCGGTCGAGAACCTCGATGACTTCGACTTCAGCCAGGTGCAGATCGGGCTGTTTTCCGCCGGTGGGTCGGTCTCGGCGGTCCATGCGCCGCGCGCAGGGGAGGCCGGTTGCGTCGTCGTGGACAACACGTCGCAGTTTCGCCGCGATGCCAACATTCCGCTCGTCGTGCCGGAGGTGAACCCGCACCGCATTGCGGACTATCCGAACCGGAACATCATTGCGAACCCCAACTGCTCGACCATCCAGATGGTGGTGGCGCTCAAACCGATCTATGACGCCGTGGGCATCAAGCGCATCAATGTCGCGACGTACCAGGCTGTGTCCGGGGCCGGGCGCAAGGGCGTTAACGAGTTGGCAAGCCAGACGGCGCGGCTCTTGAACGGCCAGGAACTGGAGCCGCGCAAGGCCTTTTCCAAGCAGATCGGTTTCAATGCGATTCCGCACATCGGCAGCTTTGAAGAGAACGGCTACACCAACGAAGAGATGAAGATGGTGTGGGAGACGAAGAAGATCCTCGAGGACGAGTCAATTGCGGTGAACCCGACCTGTGTCCGCATTCCGGTGTTCTACGGGCATTCGGAGGCGGTTCACATCGAAACCGGCTCGAAGATCACGGCCGCCGAAGCGCGTGAGTTGCTCCGCAATGCGCCGGGCGTGACGGTCATGGACGAGGCTGCTGACGGGGGTTATCCGACCCCGGTGCCGGACTCCGCCGGGACCGATCCGGTGTTTGTTGGCCGGATTCGTGAAGACATTTCACACCCGAATGGGCTGAACCTCTGGATAGTGTCCGACAACGTGCGCAAAGGTGCGGCGCTTAACAGTATACAAATTGCCGAAGTTTTGCTAAAACAGCTTTAATTCTGTACCTTTAACGCAACAATTAGAGACCGTTTCTAGGTTTTCCGACGGATCACAAGGGGGTCGGACGTTTTGCGTTTGTTCGTCGTGATCCGGTTGGGGAGTAAAGAGAGGTAGAAAAATGATACGAAGGCTCTTGTTGCTCTGTGCTCTCGTAGCTCTTGCAACCCAGAATGCCTACGGTCTGGGCCTTGGCAAACTTGAACTCAAGTCCGCGCTAAACCAGCGGTTCAGCGCGGAAATTGAGCTGACGAACACCCGCGGACTGGAAAACGAGGAAATCCTGCCGGCGCTCGCGTCGCAAGCGGACTTCGATCGCGCGGGTATCGATCGGAACTACCTCCTTACCGACCTGCGTTTCAAGGTCGTGACCCGCGGCTCCCGTCGCTTCGTCGAGGTGACGAGCAGCAAGCCGATTGTCGAGCCCTTCCTTAATTTCCTGGTTGAAGTCCTGTGGCCGAGTGGTCGTATCCTGCGCGAATACACCGTGTTGCTTGACCCGCCAGTGTTTGGCCAGCAGGGCGTGGAAGCGCTGAATGCGCCCCAGGCGCAGCCGGCCGAGCCGATGCCCGCGCCGAAGCCTGCACCGCGCCAGGCGATGGCCGCACCGAAGCCGACGCAACCCATGCGACCGCTGCTTGATGAGGGTTCGCTCGCCAACGGCGAGTACGGCATGACTGGCCCGGGTGATACGTTGTGGGCGATTGCCGCGAAGGTTCGTCCTGACGGTTCGGTGACCGTGCAACAGATGATGCTGGCGATCCAGCGTGCGAATCCCGATGCGTTCATCAACGACAACATCAACCTCCTGAAAGCCGGACATGTCCTGCGGATTCCGGACGCGGCAGAGATCAAGCGCGAGTCCGTCGCTTCGGCCGTGCGTGAAGTGCGTACGCAGAACGAGGAATTCGAGGCGTATCGCAGCGGTGGCCAGGTCACCCAGATGGACGCCTCCAGCCGCAAGCCTGCCAGTGGCGCGAGCGGCAGCGGCAATGAAGACGGGGAACTGCGCCTGCTGGCGTCGGATTCCGGCAGCCAGGGTGAACGGGCCGGAGACAGTGGGAACAACGGCAAGGTCGCCGAACTGACCAGCCAACTCGCGGTTGCACAGGAAGACCTCGACCGCGCCCGTCGCGCCAATACCGAATTGAACTCGCGCGTCGCCGACATCGAAGGGCAGATCGAAACGCTGAACGAGATCGTCAAACTGAAAGACGACCAACTGGCTGCCCTGCGTGCCGAAGTCCAGCGCCTGCAATCCGCGCAAGGCAGTGCCGCAACGCCCGCGCCGTCGCCCGCAGCGCAATCCGGGTCGCTGCTCACGAATCCTTACGTACTGGGTGGTTTACTGCTGATCCTGATCGGTGCCGCTGCCGGCTTCCTCTACGTGAGGAACAAGCGCCAGTCCCAGGATGTCGAGGAAGAAGCGTTCGAGCCGGCCGCCGCGCCTTCTGATGTGGTCGACGACGATGTCCCGGAAGTTGCCGCCGCGCCGGTCGAAGTCGAGGAGGAAGAAGAAGAACTTTCGCCCCAGACTTCCGACGTCATCAGCGAGGTCGAAATCTACATCGCCTACGGGCGTTTCCCGCAGGCAATTACCTTCCTGCAGAACGCCATCGAAGCAGAGCCGGACCGCGCGGACATCCAGCTCAAGCTGCTGGAAGTTTATGTGCAAACTGAAGACGCCACCGCGTTCAACCTGCAATTTGAACAACTGCGCGCACTGGGCGACCAGGTCGCGATTGACCAGGCGCTTGCGTTGCAGAAGCGTATCCCCGGCGCCGCCGAAGCCGCCGCTGCCTCGATGGACGCCACCGTGGTCAGCAGCGAACCGATCACGCCGATCGACGCGCCGGATGACGACGACGACTTGTCCTTCGACCTCGATGATCTTGATGCAGAGACCGAGGAAGATTCGCTGACGCTGAGTGACGACATCGATCTCGATGACGCGGAAGAGTTCGATCTCGATCTCGACCTGGATCTTGAAGCCGACAGCAGCGAGGAAGAGATCGACCTCGATACCGCCTCCGACAATGACGCAACCGTTGCGCTTGAACCGACGGCCGGCGAGGGTGATGAACTTGACCTCGACGATGGCGAAATCGAGCTCTCCCTGGATGATGACGAGATGCCGTCGCTGGACGATATCGATCTCGGCCTGGACGAAGCGCCCGCCGCCGCGAGTGACGATGATGCGGAAGATGAGATCAGCTTCGATCTGGAAGACGACGAGATCAGCCTGGATCTCGAGGACGATGGTGAAATTTCGCTCGACCTCGACGACGACGGCGCGCTGGACCTGTCAGACGACAGCATTGCGCTGGACCTCGAGGAAGAAGCCAAGAACGCGAATGCCGACACGGTGGAGTTGTCCCTGGACGACGATGCAATTGAACTCGACCTGGACGGGGACGACGATGCGTTCGAACTCGACCTTGATGCCACCGAGAACGATACCGTCGAACTGGAACTCGAGACGGCCGCGGGCGACGCTGAACTGTCTCTCGACGCGGATGACGACGACGCCATTGAGCTGAATCTCGATGACGACATCGAACTCGACCTCTCCGATGACGATCTCTCGCTTGACCTGGACGAGGATGCCAGCACGAAACTGGACCTTGCACGCGCCTACATCGACATGGGCGACAGCGACGGTGCCCGTAACGTGCTGCAGGAAGTCCTTGCCGAGGGCAACGATGCCGAGGTCCAGGAAGCGAACGAACTCCTCGCCAAGATCGGCTAGCGCCGCGCGGTGAAACCGTGACCCGACGTGTCGCGTTGGTTGTCGCCTATGACGGCGCGGCATTCCATGGCTTCCAGTTCCAGGATGGTGATATCGCAACGGTCCAGCGCGACTTGGAGCGCGCTATCGCCCGGGTTGCCGATCACGACATTTCCCTCACCTGCGCTGGGCGTACCGATACCGGCGTTCACGCAACGCACCAGGTCATTCACTTCGATACCGAGGTCTCGCGTCCTGCTGAGGCGTGGCTGCGTGGCACCAATCGTTACCTCCCTGAAACCGTTTCGGTGCATTGGGCGGGTGAGGTGCCGGGCGATTTCGACGCACGATTCAGCGCGACCGCCCGTCGTTACGTCTACCTGATCGACAACGCGCCGGTTCGCTCCGCGCTGATGACGGGAAGCATCACCTGGCAACCGCGCAAACTGGACGCAAGACTGATGCATGCCGGCGCGCAGTACCTGCTGGGCGAGCACGATTTCTCGTCGTTTCGCGCGGCAAGTTGCCAGTCGCGCTCACCCGTGCGTGACATGCAGCGTATCGACGTGTCGAGGCGCGGCGAGCTTGTCGTGGTGGACCTGACGGCGAGTGCATTCCTGCATCATATGGTCAGGAACATCGTGGGCACGCTGTACGAGACCGGCCTCGGCAGGCACTCCCCTGAATGGATCGGTGAAGTGCTGGCGGCGCGAGACCGGACGCGGGCGGGGACGACAGCGCGACCCGACGGGCTGTATCTGGTCGATGTGCAATATCCGGACGCGTTTGGCGTGCCGCGTGGCCCTGACCTGCCGCATCTGTATTCGTACATATCAAGCTGATAGAATTCCGGCCTTTTCCGGCCACCCCGCATGCGCACTCGCATTAAAATCTGCGGTATTACCAATGCGGAGGACCTCGCGGCGACTGTTGCCGCCGGGGCGGATGCGATCGGATTCAACCTGTTCGA
>JAGRIN010000021.1 GCA_020443245.1 Pseudomonadales bacterium | reverse complement strand
GTCCCGTCCGTACCTGGCGCTATCGCCGGTTTTCCAGGCGACGTTCCCCGTTCCTGCGCTGGATCCCGCGACGCTCGATTCGCGGCGTGATCGAAACGATGCGTCGATCACTGACGCGGCGGTCGGATTGCAGGCGCCTTGTCGACACCTTCCTCATATCGAGCTGTTCCAGGCTGTTGCCGGCGGGGTCCTTGAAGATCTCGATCATTCGATTGAGTGCAGGGAGCCCGCTCTCCGAGAGCGTATCCAGGAGCGGCTCGAGTTCGACAAGCAGGTCGTCGAATGCAATGTCCGGGAAGATCGTCGAGTGAAGGAACGCATAAGGTCCGAAGTTGAACCTTGTATCGTGAACAAGGAGCGTGGAATCGTTGATGACCATCGACGAAAGTGCCGACGCTACCTGGATTGCGATGTCGTACTGCTCGGTGTCAACGAGTTCGACAAGCCACTCGGTGCAGAATTCGATAGTTGATCGATGTAGCGGACCGGTCGCTGCATGAGCGAACGCGCGTATCTCCGGTAACGAAAGTGTGTGACGCACCGTCCGCAGCACCGCGCAAACGCGACGGTCGCCAAAGCAAACAAGTCCGGCGAACACCGCACCCCGATTTGCAACCCGTTTCCTGCCCAGCAGGTCGAGGATGTCGCAGGTCGCGGAGAACGGATCCTCGAACGACGAACGCTTGTTCTGGAGATATGCCCAGATAGCGCGGGTGACAAGTTGGTGGTTGGTTTCGTACCGAATGAACGGAATGATCGATTCCGGTCGGGCGCTCCCGACCTGGACTTCCTGCACGACGTAGAGAAACAGCGACTTCCGCTCGACATCGTCAACATCGTCCATGAACGCCTTGTAGACGATCTTGATGGTTTCGAGGAGAAGGGGGCTGGATCGTTCGTGAAGTTGTTCGAGATTGTAAAGCAGCGATTCGACGCTTTCGGGAATCGACTTGGGAAAAACGTCTCCCAGCTCCATCAACTCGGTCTTGGCAGGATACATCGGCTTCCTAACTCTTGCCATCTTGTTTGCGATCATGTCCTGAAGACTCTTGATGTGCGGATTTACACATCAAAAAGTCTAGCGTATGTCTTGTCATGAAATAGTGAACCGCATCACATTATGAGAACTCGCGGTTGGTCTATTCCCTCTTCCTTGACGATGCACTAAGTTAAAGCAATATTTAGGCCATTGGGCTTAACCTATTGATTTAAATAGAATAGGCGCGTGGCGCGTATAGAAAGTAATAAAGAGTGTAAGCGCTGTCGACGTTTTGCCGTCGCGTTACAGGGGTGATACGTCAATTGGCTGGCAGGTTGTTGCGATGTTTCGCTCTAGCGTTGCTTGAAGCGTCCGGGCTCTGGTGAGGTCGATGACGGACGGATGCGAGCGAACAGGGGAGTAACCGGTGCGCCATCCTCTTCGCCGTTGCGTGCGTCCCAGATCTCGCGAACGAATTCTTGCTTGATCTCGTTGATGCGTTCCGGGGCAGAGATGCCGCTCGACTTTCTTTCCAGCGCGATGCGCTCCCGAACCAGCCGCAACTCGTCGAGGAACTCTTCTTCCTCCAAGAGTTCTTCTTCGAGCGTTCGGAATGCAACGTCCGTCGCGATCTCGGCATCGATGCGGGCGGCCATGCGTCGAACGAAATCTTCTGTGTCCGCCATCTCGAATTGGCTGTTCCTGCGATTGCTTTGCATCAACCGGTGAACAAGCATGCTGGATCGAAACACGCGCAATTCCTGGATCCAGTCGGGGCACTGCACGATGATCCGGCGCAACTTGTTGAACGTCAGTACCACGTCAGACAGCGGCGACAGGTATTGCTTCTTGAAGTCGGACCATTCTTCCAGCCGCTGCGACTGGTCGACGTTCATCATTCGTTTCGGTTGACCGGCAAGTGCTTCCTGCTCCAGTACCTTGACGAATGTTTCCATGTCGGAGAAGCAGCGCGACGTATCGATACCTCGCCTGTGAAGCTTCAGGAGATGCTGCTCGAAGTAACTGAAGTTCCGTACGAGGTCTGCTCGATCGGACCGGAAGTTGCGGCTCTTCAACTCGAAGTAACGAAAATAGACTGGCAGGCGGTTGCGCATCAGGGCGAGGAAGTCGCTCTGCAGGATCCTCAGCATCGATTCGTTGGCGCCGTCCTGTGAGCCGGCAAGCGGCTTGGTTGCCTCCTCGACGAGCTTCTCGAATTCACGGTACCACTCGCGTGTCCTGCCGAGAAATTCGTAGTCTTCGGCCAGCCTTGTAATGTCGTCATCGATCGGATCTTTGGGCAGGTCGCGCAAGCGCCGGTAGTACTTGTCGAACAGCTTGAGCTTCTTCTGCTGGCGTCGTCGAAACAGGCGACGCAGGTCGACGACGTGTCGCGCAAATTTACGCGATCGCTCGATGGGCGCGAACAAAGGCACGCTGCGGTCATTGAGTATCCGGAGCTTGCGAGCCTCGAACATCTTCATGCGTTGTTCAAATTCGCGGATCCGGCCGGATCGCTCGAAGGCAGTTTCGATCTCTCCCAGCGTACATGGTGACCGTCGAAGGATCCTTTGCCAAAGGGTGCGTTCGAGACGCGAGGAGAGGTTGTCTATCAGTTCAGACTCGAGGCGACGGACCATTTCATAGCGCCGCGCCTGGCGCTCGCCCTCGTTGAACAGTTCCTCTTCCTTGAGATTGAGCTTTAGCTCCTGGATCTCATGGGTGAGGTCGCGGTGTTCGAGTTGCCAGAAGGGCTCGAAACCGATCTGCAGCCATCTCGCCGTAAGGCGGTAGACAGTCTGGGGCCAGCCCCGGCGCTCCTTTCGCGGCATTGTCCCTGACATCTGCCCTGAAGTTCCTCCGATGTTCCTGGATCACGTGCGCGAGAATCGAAAATTCTATCACAGCGTGCCTGATGCGCGGCGCATTGCGGAACGTTGTAAGGAATATGTAAATGACCCCGACGATGGATCATTTTCACCCTGCTGGGGGTAGGGCTTGTCGGGAAATTTTACGTTATGCAGGTGCCTGTTGGTACGACGGTTAGGTATCTCGTTGATATTTATGAGAAATATTGGATTGGCACGATGCGTGCTTACTATACGACAACAACATTAATCGAACACAAACGGTTCAAACGCTATGAAGAAATTACTCGCGGCATGTGCCCTCCTCGTCGGATCGTCAGCAGCCATGGCTGCCCCGGTCGTGATCACGGATACCTATATCGGTTCGGATGACCATGGCTACGGAGACGTTATCGGCGCGGCGTCCGAGTTTGACATCCAGAGCATGGAAGTCGACCTGGTGGGCACCACGATGACGGTGACAGTCAACACGAACTTCGGTGCTGGTAACGGTCTCGGTACGTTCCCGTCCTATACCACCACCACTTACGGTCAAGGCAAGGGGATTGGTTTTGGCGACTTGTTCCTTTCTTCTACCGGCTGGGATCCCCATGGTAGCGCGCCCTACATGGCGGACGATTACACGACCGGTACTGTCTGGGACTACGCCATCTCCCTTGCCGACCGATGGAACGGTGTCTCCTCGGCCGCAACGCTCTACCAGTTGCATACCGCAAACGGTAACACCGATGTGCTGCGCAGCGAGCAGTTCGTCAAGAACGCGATCTTCCGTAATGGCCAGGAAGTTGCCGTGAAGACCTCAAGTGCGATCTCGCTGGGCTCGGTCGCCAATGTGCTGACCAGCGGTGGACAGGTGGTCTTCTCGTTCGACATTGCCGGCACTGCGCTGGAAGGCGCGTCGGCAATCGGTCTTCACTGGGCGATGACCTGCGGTAACGATACGATCGAGGGGCAGTTCTCGCCGGTCCCGGAACCCTCCACCCTTGCGCTGGTCCTCTTCGGTTTCAGCATCATGGGTGTCGCCAGCGTCCGTCGTCGCAAGCTTCACGGCGATCCGCTCGCACAGAAGTAAGCTCTCCCCCCAAAGAGAAAGCAGTACTGGCCGGGCTACCGAAAGGTGGCCCGGCCTTTTTTTGGGCGCTGCCTGGTGCGCCCTGCTATGCTCGGGTCAGTCTCCTGACGACGAGCCGCCATGATTATCGATCCCGAACACGTCATCGCAGTACGCCACCCCGAGCACGCCTGCAACCAGGGGAGCATCATCAGGTTACAGGATGGTGACTTGCTACTCGGATACAACGAGGAAAGAGGCAGGGTCCATGCTGACAGTGGACAATCCTGCTGCATTCGTTCGCACGACAATGGCCGTACCTGGGACACTGCCAGCCGAACGGTGGTGTGCCCGTGGACCGATTATCAGGGCAATTGGGATTGCGCCTTCGCGCAGGTGAGCGACGGAACGATAATGGTACATGCGCGCGTCTGCAGTTTTGTTGGGGCTTCTGCACTCAAGGATGCCGGTGAGCAGGTCCTGGGCGGCCCGCCACCGGGTCGACGGGAGCGCCTCAAGCGCCAGACGGGTTATGTCCTGTTCAAGTCATCTGATGGCGGGGCGTCGTTTCGCGGACCCATACCCGTGAATACCGCGCCGATGGCCGACTCGGGACTCTCTCACTACATCGTCGGCGGGTCAGGCGCGGGCCACATTATTGAATTGCCCGATGGCGGGCTCCTCATGCCGCTTCACGGTTCGGAGACACGAGAATTCATTGCCCAGAGTGGAGAGAACATCCGCATATTCGTTCTTCGCAGCGACGACGGCGGTGAAAACTGGGAGTATTGGGCGACGGTCGCGCACGACGCATCGAACATCCTGCAGTACGCGGAGCCTGGTATGACACGGCTCGCCTCGGGCCGACTCGTCTGCCTGATTCGTGCGATGGCGCGGCCGGGACGTTTCGACAATATGTGGCTTGCCTGGTCTGACGATGATGGCGCGAGCTGGAGCCGTCCGGAACGGACGCCGCTCTGGGGGTATCCACCGGACGTGATGCAGCTGCAGGATGGCCGCGTACAGGCCGTGTATGGACACCGCCGCGAGCCGTTCAGCGTTCTTGGTTGTGTCTCGGAAGACGGCGTGACCTGGCGCAAGGAAAGCGAGTTCACGATCAAGGAGGGCGGCGCCGCACCTTCGTCTTTTCGTCAGTACTGGCACACGGGCTACCCGACGGTGACGCAATGCGATGACGGCACGATCGTCACGGCCTACCACGAGTACGAAATGGTCGACGAGTCGCCGGTCCAGTCCATGTGGGTGACGCGGTTTGGACTCAAGTGAGGATCCGAACGCTCGAGGCCGACGAGGGCATGTTGCTGAAGCGCCTTCGTCTCGGCTCGCTGAAAGAATCGCCGGATTCATTCTCCCCGACGTTCGAAGAGAATGCGGTTCACGATGACGAATACTGGCGGCGCGCCGCGCGTCGAATTGCCGATACGCCCGGCTTCGAGATCTTCGTGGTTGAAATAGATGGACACGAAGCGGGTCTCGTCTCGGGCCAGGTTGACGAACAGGGGACTGGTCATATCGGCGCCATGTGGGTCGACCCGGTAGCGCGTGGGAAGGGTGTCGGTCGAGCGCTCCTCGAGCGCGTGATGACGTTCCTGAAGGACCAGGATTGCGCCGCTATAGAACTGTCAGTGACCGAAACCAATCATGGCGCGATAGCGCTCTATGAATCACTGGGATTCCGGTTCAATGGGAACGACGAGCCGCTGCGTCACGGCTCGCCGCTCCTGAACCGGCATATGTCTCTCGAGATTTAGCCCGCGTTGCGTCGGCGCCACCATCCTTCCTGTGCCGCGCTCATGTCGGTGAAGGACTCTTCGACATCCATCAGCGACTCGAGCGATGCGTCCGCACCGAGGCTGACACCCTCGTTGCTGTAGACCGCTGCAAAGCTGTAGCGTCCCATACCCGCCTGGATGATTTTGCCGGTCGGCGCATCATCGCGGCACATGTAGAGCACTGCCGGCGTGACCAGTGCGGGTGCGCGCAGTGGGTCCGGCTTGTCGAGGTCTTCGTCCCTGCCCGGGATGGTGTTGGTCAGGCGTGTGGCAGCCGCCGGCGCAAGGGTGTTCACCTTGACGTTGTGGGAGGCGCCTTCGAGCGCGAGGACGTTCATGAGTCCTACCATGCCCATCTTCGCCGCACCGTAGTTTGCCTGGCCGAAATTTCCGAAGATGCCCGAGGTGGAACTGGTCAGCACAATGCGGCCATAGTTCTTGTCGTACATGATGGGCCAGGCGGCGTGCGTGACGTACGCGGTGCCGTTCAGGTGAACGTTCATGACAATGTCCCAGTCATCGAGCGTCATCTTCTTGAAGGACTTGTCGCGCAAGATGCCGGCATTGTTGACAAGTATGTCCACCGTGCCGAATGCGCTGACCGCGTCATCCACGATGCTCTTTGCGCCGGCCTTGTCGGAAACCGATGCCTTGTTGGCGATCGCGACGCCGCCCGCATCCTTGATCTCCTGGACGACCGCGTCCGCGGCGTCGCTGGCTCCCGAGCCGTCCGCGCTGCCACCCAGGTCGTTGACGACCACCTTTGCACCGCGGCGCGCGAACTCCAGTGCATGACATCGACCGATGCCGCCGCCGGCGCCGGTGATAATGACGACCTTATCCTTGAAATCTTCCATCGATTGCCCTCTCGGTTTGTTTGTCGATGCCGGGAATATACGAAATTGCGCGCGCGGACGCACGAACTGTGACGCGCGTCTCATTCTCGCGACGCGTCACCGGCGCACCAATCCCGGCCTTCGTGCCTGATTCGTAGACTGCGTCACACCGCGTACTTGATGCGGCCCGCAATACTGGCAACTCGCGTGGAATACGTGTCCACCTTGTCGGAAACTTGTGCGCATAACGTAAGGAATGCGTGACGATGAACCGGTCCGGACTGACTGCCTCGATAGTATTCACCTGCCTGCTGTCCACTTCGATCGCCTGGGCCGAAGAGGGAGACTGCGTGCGCGGCGAGACGACGCACGGCGGAAACTGGTGGCGCGAGACCGCGGCCATCATGGGCACGGACATTCGCGTGGAGCTCTGGGATACGGATGAACAGCACGCGTGCGAGGCGATCGCTGCCGTGATGTCAGAGATGCACAGGCTCGACGAAGAAATGAGCCCCTTCATCGAGACCAGCACGCTCTCGCTGATGAATCGCGAGGCGTATCAATCGCCGGTGCCGGTGGGCAAAGAGATGTTCGACCTGGTGAACCGGAGTCTCGATATCTCACGCATGACTGGCGGTGCCTTTGATGTCACTTATGCTTCCGTTGGACGCTACTACGACTTTCGCAAAGGACAGAAGCCCGCCGACGATGAACGACGCCGGGCGATCCTGTCGATCGACTACCACTACCTCGCCATGAATGCAGATGACGATTCGATCGGCTACCGGCACGACGGTGTCTACGTCGATCTCGGCGGTATCGCCAAAGGCTATGCGGTGGATCGCGGGATCGACATTCTCGTGAAGCGTGGCATCACGCAGGGCATGGTCGGAGCCGGTGGGGACAGCCGCATACTCGGCGACCGCTTCGGCGAACCCTGGGTCGTGGGTATCCGCGACCCACGCAACCGCGACAAGAGCGTCGCAGTGCTCCCGCTCATGGATGTCTCCGTTTCCACCTCCGGTGACTATGAACGCTACTTCATCGAAGACGGCGTGCGCTACCACCACATTATCGATCCGAAGACCGGCGATTCCGCTCGAAGCGTCACCAGTGTGACGATCATCGGCAGCGACGCGACAACGACCGATGCATTGTCTACCAGCGTGTTTGTGATGGGTGTAGAGCGCGGCCTGCGCCTGATCAACCAGATGACAGGTGTCGACGCGATCATTGTAGACGGCCATGGCGAGTTACACCTTTCCGACAGCCTCATGGAAATGACGGCGTCGAACCAGTAAACCCAGGGAGGGTACGACGATGAAGAACATCCTGATACTTCTGGTCCTCGCGCTGTTTGCGCGTGAGGCGAGTGCTGTCGAGGCGGGCACACCAGCGCCGGACTTCACACTGAAAAGCACAAAAGGCGAGAACCTGCGCCTGAAGGAATATCGCGGCAAGGTCGTGTTGCTGAACTTCTGGGCCAGTTGGTGCGGCCCGTGCCGGCAGGAGATGCCGGTGCTCGAGAGAATCCGCAGCCGCTACGAGCCGCTGGGTGTCGTGGTGCTCGGGGTCAATGTCGACAGTGACGAGGGCAAGGCGCTCGCGATTGCCAAAGATGCGGGCGTGAACTTCCCGCTGTTGCTCGACACCGGCCAGGGCGTGAGTGAAGCGTACGATGTGAGCGCCATGCCGTTCACCGTCCTCGTGGACCGCGACGGAAACGTGTCCTGGATTCACAAGGGCTACAACGCGGGCGACGAGGTTCACTACGTGGATCGCCTGAAGTCGTTGATTCGTACGCCAGCGTCGGCGGACTAAGCGATGAACCAATTCATTCGGGGTTTCTTCCTGCTGGCCGCGCTCCTTTTGTCGGGCGCGGTTTTCGCCGACGATGATGCAGGGAAGGCGGACTCTGTCGAGTCGGAGCTGGCCGCGCTCAATGCAGAGCTCATGCTGGTCGAGGAAGACCTGCTGTACCCGGCGAGTTCGCGCGTGGCGGTTTATCTCGCGCTCGACGTCGGGACCTTCTTCAGGCTCGACGCCGTGACGCTCAAACTGAACGGCGAGGACGTGACGCACTACCTGTACACGACCCGCCAGGTTGAGGCCTTGTCCCGTGGTGGCGTGCAGCGCCTGTATGTCGGCAATGCGCGACAGGGCAGCAATGAACTGACAGCCTTCTTCACCGGCATCGGCCCTCACGATCGTCCCTACAAACGCGCCACGTCGGTGAAATTCGAGCAATCGTTCGAACCGGTTGCGGTGGAGCTGACGATCTCCGATGACACGGCGACCCAGCAACCTGAATTCGTTGCCGTCGTTCGGTAAACCTGCATGCTTCGCTTTGCCTTGCTTCTCGTCGGACTTCTAGCGAGTGTCAGCACATTCGCTGACGACCGCTATGCGCTGGCGAATGCGCTGTATCTACTGCACACCGAGGGCCGGCAAGCGGCGTGGTCAAGGGCGATCTATTACGAAGCGCGCGGTGTCGATGCGAACACCGCGGCCTCGCTCGTGCTGCTCCGAGCCGGGCTTGCGCTCGATGCCGGCGATGAGGCGGCCGCCCGCCAGGCGATTGATGCGTTGGACGAGGCCGCACTGTCACCGGAGAACCGTGCGCGCCTTCACCTGCAACTCGCAAGAGTCGCTTTTTCGCGCGCGGACTACGACGTGACGGCCGAAGAATTAGGGCGCGTCGAACCGGGCTCGGCTATCGCATCCAGTCCGCGCTATCACTATCTCGCCGCGGAAGTCGCGCGTGTTCGTGGCCGGCTCGGTGACGCGTACAAACTGATCCAGGATATGGCATCAGACGAACCGCTGCGCGCCTACGCCACCTACAACCTCGCGGTATCCCGCTTTGAGGCTGGCGAACACACGCGCGCGATCCGGTTGTTCGAACAAGTCGCTCGTATTGAGCCGGATGACCCGGAGCGATTCCTGCTCGCAGAACAAAGTCGTGTTGCGCTGGCAGAGATGGCGGCGCTGGCGCAAGACAGCAAGGTACTCGAACGTCGTGTCGCGGACATCGCAGCCGACGACGCCTATGGACCCGCGGCGATCAGCCTGCTTGCAAGGGACGCCATGCAGGGAGGACGGTACGAGCAGGCGGCGTCTCTCTGGAAGCTCGTCACCGAAAGGGACCAGGCCGGGCCTAGCGGGCGCGTCGCGCCGCTCGCACTCGCCTGGTCTATCGAGCAGGCACGTTCCTCAGCCGAGGCATTTGGCTTCTATGTCGATGCCGAGCAGTCGCTGGGCGGCCTGAGAGCGAGATTGGCCGACGTCGCCGGACAGGTTGCCTCACTGTCACCGGTGGAACTCACGCATCTTGTCGGCGCCGATGCGCCTGACACCAATGCTGACCTTCTCGCGTTGATTGCACCGGCTTCTGATCGGGCGGGCCGACAACTGGTGCGGCGCATCAGGACATTGCACGACGCACTGGGAGCGCTCGAAGCGCGCCGGCGCGACGTGTCAGAACTTCTCGCCGTTGACCGTGAACAACAGCGCAGGGTTGCGCAGGCGTTCAACACCATGCAGGAAAGCGCGCTGCGCGAACGCCTCGATCGAATCGAACGTGAGGCACGATCCGGGCAGTTGCGCGCAACGCAGCTTCTTGACGATCCCACGCTTGCAGACGCAACTGCCTACGCTGCGCCCGCGGATCTTGAAATGCTCGCGGCGCTCGATGATCTTGCCGCCCGTGCTACCGCGAGCGGCGCCGACGTGTCGATCCAGTCGCGCGTCAATCTGCTTCGCGGCATCGTCCGTTACCGCCTGTTCGATGATCTGCCGGATCGCGCGCGTGCCGCCGAGGCTCGCGCAGAAAACCTGGTCATCCAGTCTCAGGCATCGAGAAGTCGAATGGCGCGGGTCGAAACAGCGTGGGCCACGCTCGGCAATCGCGAAACAGCCAGTGGCAGATTGCTTGCGGCTTCCCAACACATTGACGCGTTGTCTGCCGTCTCGTCGCAGGCGCTGGCTCGAGCGGGCGAAACGCTGCGCGCGCGTCTGCAGGTCGCGATCGCGGATGAAATTCGGGCGACCGATGCGCAGCTTACGGCCGTACGCCTTTCGATTGCCAGGATCAGCGATGAGCGCCTGGTCGCGGATGGGGATGTGAAGTGATTCTCCGGGCCGCCGCGATCGCCTTTGTCCTCCTGCTGGGCGGATGCAGCTTCTTTGACGAGGAGCGGCCTTACGCGGGTCCTTCGGTGCGTGAAGCGATTGCGTCGGCGAAGCCGGTCCTGTCTGCCAATGAAGAACGGGCGCCGGTGGCGGAACGCGCAGAGGTGCTGGCGATGTACGAACGCGTCGCGTCGGCACTGGCGGATCGCGCTGCGCGGTATCGCGTCGAGCGCCGAATTGCCGAGCTGAAACTGGCGCAAGCCGCGGAAGGGGAATCGCCGGACGCCTATGCACAGGCGATCGAGAGCCTCGAAGCGGCGGCGCGAGATACCGACTCGCCCGGCGACGCGGCGCTCATCAGCTACCAGTTGGCGAGAGCGCACGACATGACGGGCAATGCCGAGGCCGTCGCAACCAATCTCGACGACATGATTGCGTATGGCACCGATCCGGCGCTGGTTGCCGAGGCGCGGTTCCGCCGTGCCGAAACGCGGTTCAGTGCAGGCGACTATGCCGGTGCACGCGCAGACTATTCGCTCGTCGCGGCAAGCGACTCCAGCTATGCGATTCACGCGAAGTACATGCAGGGGTGGGCGACCTTCAAGGAAGGAAACCTTGCCGCTGCAGTCGACGCGATGACCGATACGATCGCGTCGCTCCACGGCAATGACGCACGCAACCGGACGGAACAGGAATTGCTCGACGATGCGGTTCGCATGAGCGTGATTGCCCTCGACGCCGAGGGTGGGGCGCAGAGCCTCGCCGCGAGAATGGAGGCGCTCGGCAATCCCGATTGGCAACTCGTGCTGTACCGCGGCCTGGGCGAGTGGTATCGGGAGAAGGAGCGCTTCTCGGACGCCGCGCAGGTTTTCGAAACCTTCGTGGCGAACAACCCGTTCGACCCGTCGGCACCGGCGTTTGATCTCGAACGGATCGAAACCTGGAAGCAGGGCGGTTTCAGTCTCGATATGGCGAGCGAACAGCTTCGGTTCGTCGAACGCTACGACAAGGCCAGCGAATTCTACGCGCGGCATGGTGATGATGCATTGGCTGCGTATCATGACACGCTCGAGAGCTGGCTTGCGGAGCTGGCGTCGCGCGCGCATGCGAACGCGCAGGATTCAGGCAAGGCGTCCGACTACCTCCTGGCGGCGGCCTGGTACGCGCGATACCTTTTCAACTTTGACGGCGCGCCGGGCAGTGACGACAAGCTCTTCCTGATGGCGCAGGCGCGCCTTGAGGCCGGCGCCTCGCGACCAGCCCTTGCAGCCTATGGCACGTTGGAGGCGCGGTATCCGTCGAGCGCTCACGCGCTCGAAGCGGCCTACGCGCGCGTCTCGATACTGGAGGCGATGGCGAAGCGCGGCGAATACGTGACGGCAGAAGAGCGTATCGACGCAGATCTCGCGTTTTTCGAACACTATCCCGAGGATCCGCGGGCCGCGAGTGTGCTGGCCAGTGGCGCCACACTGCTCTTTGGCAACACGCGCTATGAAGAGGCCGCCGCTGCGGCGGCAACGGCGCTGGCTGCGAACCTCCAGGGCCCGGGCCGGGAAACTGCGGAACGGGTACTGGCCCACAGCCAGTTTGAACTCGGCGCTTTTGATCTCGCGGAGCAGGGTTATCGCGGGTTGCTTGAATCGAAGGACGACGACGCGATACGCGAGCGGCTCCTGGCGTCAATCTTCAAGCAAGGGGAAGCGGCCGAGGCGACCGGGGACCTGCATAGCGCAATTGCGTTCTATGACGAACTCTCGAATGTCGCGCCCCAAAGCCGGATTGCGATCGACGCGGCTTACGATGTCGCCGGCCTTTACGAGCAGTCAGGCGATCTGGAGCACGCCGCCGACGCGCTCGTCAAGTTTCGTGACGTGCATCACACAAGTCCACTCGTTAGCGAAGTCCCGATGCGTCTCGTCGCCATTTACGAACGTCTCGAACATTTCGATCAGGCAGCAAACGAATTGCTTGCTATAACAAACGCATCGGATGGGGCGCCGGAAGTTGCGAGACAAGCGCTCTATCGCGCGGGAGAGCTATTCCTCACCGCTAACGACACGGCAATGGCGATCAACACGTTCAGGGATTACGCCCATCGATACGAGTCGCCGTTGCCAGAACGCATGGAAGCGATGCAGCACATGGATGAGCTCTACGAGAAGACCGGCGAGGCGCCCAAGCGCCGCTTCTGGCAGCGCAAGAAAGTTGCAGCTTATGAGCATGCCGCGCCGGGCGATATAACGGATCGTGTCAGGTACCTGGCCGCGACATCGGCGTTTGCCCTCGCCTCGGATGCTGTGCACGAGTTCAAGCAGATCCGGCTTGTTGCCCCGGTCGAGAAGAGCCTCGCCAAAAAGCAGAAGGCGATGAAGACTGCCATCGATGCACTGCAGAAGTCGGCGGAGATGGGTGAGGCTTCGATAGCGAATGCGGCGACGTTCGAGATTGGATCGATTTACCAGTCGCTGGCGACATCGCTCATCGACTCTGAACGCCCTCGTGGGCTGAGCAAGCTCGAAGAATCCCAATACGAAATCCTGCTGGAAGAGCAGGCCTATCCCTTTGAAGAGCAGGCGATCGACATTCATGCCGCCAACCTCGCGCGTGCCCGGTCCTATGGCTTTGACGACTGGAGCGACAGGAGCCTGGAAGCCCTGGGCGAATTGGTGCCTGCCCGTTACAAACGAGATCCGATCGAGGTGCCCCGTGTCTCCACGATCTACTAACCGGTTTGCGGGCGGTGTGCTGGTGCTGGCGTTACTTCTCTCAGGGTGCGCCGGCACACCGCCCCTCGTCGATGTATCGGATGGGACGAAGGCGCGCGCAGTCGACGCCTCGACGCAGAGGATGTTTGCTCGCGCACTCGATGCTATGGCGAAAGAAGACTGGGTAACGGCCGAGAAGTCGCTGCTTGCGGTGACGAATGCCGTGCCGGAACTCTCGAGTCCCTGGACGAACCTCGGCATCGTTTACCTGCGCACGGGGCGTGCCGCCGAAGCGGCGAGCGTGCTTGGCATTGCCATCGATCATGATCCGTCGGACTGCCCGCCTCGTCTCGTGCTCGCTGAACTGGCTGAGCGCGCACGCGATTACCAGAAGGCCCGCGAACACTATCTCGCGTGTCTCGAGAAAGAGCCGGATAACCGGGTCGCCCTGGTGAATCTCGGCATTGTGCAGGAGATCTATCTCGGCGATTTGCCGGATGCGCTTCAGCGTTACGAGCATTACCGGGATGTCGAACCCGGCGACGAGGCGCGTGTCGCAGCATGGATTGCGGACCTCTCACGACGCGTCGACCCACAGGTCGTCAGTGCGGAGGGCGTGAGATGAAGTGGATGGTTGCCAGCTTGCTCGTCATCGCTTCGTCAGGCGCGTGCGCCGAGGAAGCGCCGCAAACGATTTATCTCGATGACACGGTCATCGAGGGCAACCAGGAGTTGCCGCGCGTGCTGTACATCGTGCCATGGCAGCAACTGCAGGACAGCACGCTGGCCGCGAGCGAACTGGCCGCACCGCTACCAAGCGTGTTGCACACCATTGACCCTGAAGAATTCAGGGCGCGCGTCATGCGTGCCCGGACTACGCCGAAAGACCAAGGAGAGAAGTGATATGGATATGTTGACGATGACAATACGGTTCTTCCAGAACGGTGGCCCGTTTATGGTGCCGATAGCCGTGGTGCTCGCGATCGGCTTTGCGATCGCGCTGGAGCGTTACATCTATCTGGCGCGCGCCATGAGCGCAAACCGGCGCGACTTCAACAAGCTGATGCCGCTGCTGGTGCAGGGACGTTTTGTGGAACTGATCAAGCAAACCGAGAAGCCGCGTTCGGCCGTTTGCCATGTATTCAAGGAAGGGCTCGAACGAATGGAGACGACCCGGCGTCGCCAGGACCTGGAATACGCAATGGAAGAAGGCTTGCTCGAAGCCCTGCCGGCAATCGAGAAGCGGACGCCCTACCTTGCGACGTTTGCGAACATCGCGACGCTACTCGGGCTGCTCGGCACGATTATCGGCCTGATCGCCGCATTCACCGCGGTCGCGAACGCCGATCCTGCCGAGAAGGCGACGCTTCTGTCGCAAAGCATCTCGATCGCGATGAACACCACCGCCTTCGGCCTCATGGTGGCGATTCCGCTGCTCCTCGTGCACTCGCACCTGCAGGGCAAGACCAAGGCAATCGTCGAAAACCTCGACATTGCCGTAGTGAAGTTCCTGAACTTCATGGAGCGCGATCGCGCCGCTGCGGCTGCCAAGGCATAGTCCTCCGGAGGACGAGATGAAAAGACTATCGAAACGCCGCCATAGCCAGGCGACGCCGGAACTGGATGTCACGCCGTTTATGAACCTCATGATCGTGCTGGTGCCCGTACTCCTGCTCTCGATGGTGTTCGTCCACACAACCGTGATCGATCTCAACTTCCCCTCCGGCGAGGCGGCAGGCGAGATGGACCCGGCGAACGTTCACCTGGAAGTGCGCATTACGGACGGCGGCCTGGTGGTGGCCGACGGCCGCAGCATCATTACGACGCTGCCGCCCCGGCAGGACGGCACGCAGGACTTCGAGGCATTGTCGCAGACGATGCAGGAGATCAAGCGCCGCATGCCGGAGAAACGTGACGCGACCATCCTGCTCGCACCGGATACCGACTACCAGACGCTGGTGTCGGTGATGGACAGCGTGCGTTCGGTCAGGACTGTGGTGAACGGACAATCCGTCCACGCGGAACTGTTCCCCGAAGTCTCGCTCGGCGACGCGCCGGTGAAGGGGCAAGGGGGCCTGTCATGAATGCGATGCTTGCAAAACGCCGCGCGCGGGAAGAGGGAACGAGGCCGGCAAGCCTGAACCTCGTCTCGCTCATGGATATCTTCACCATCCTCGTGTTCTTTTTGATGGTGAACTCGAGCGACGTTGAGGTACTCGACACGACCAGTGCCATCAAGCTGCCGGACTCGCTTGCAAGCGAACGCCCGGAAGAGCGGATCGCCATCCAGGTCAGCGCGGACGATGTCATCGTCCAGGGCCGCAAGGTAGCCAGTGTGGCGGACGTCATGGCGTCGAAAGACCTGATTATCGCCGGGCTGAGCGAGGAGCTTTCCTACCAGGCGGAAAAACGCCGAACGAGACTGGCGGAGCCCTCAGCATTCGAAGGCGCCGTGACGATCATGGGCGATCGCGAGTTGCCGTATGAACTGCTGAAGCGCGTGATGCTGACGTGCCAGCAAGCGTCTTTCACCCATATCGCACTGGCTGTTAACCGCATCGAGGATGGAGCCACGTCGTGAGCGACTATGTTTTGAGTCCTGCGTGGAGCGAAACGAACGAGCGTGCGTTCCGGCGCCTGGTGGCCGGCCTCATTGTTGCGACGCTGATCGGATCGGTTGTCGTCTCGTTCATTCGCTTGCCGGAAGTGGCGCGAGAGGTGGCTGAGGCGGTGCCAGAGCGATTCGCTTCGATCCTCCTGCCGAAGCCAGAGCCCGTGGTCATTCCTGAACCGGCGAAGCCCGAGCAGGCGGTCGAGCAACCGAAGGATGCCGAGAAGAAAATACCGGAAGAGAAGAAGCCGGAGCAGCCGAAACCCCAGACCGTGACCGAAGCCCGGGAGAAAGCCAAAAAGGCAGGTATTCTCGCGTTCCGTGACAAGCTTGCAGACATGCGTGAGTCGGTCGATGCGACGGCGCTCGCGAAAATGTCCGCGGTCACGCGTGGTGCGGGTGAAGCGACCCAGGTCGATCGCAGCCTGCTGACCGCATCGAAAGGCGGCAAGGCAGCCAGCGTTGATGTGGCGTCGTTATCTAGGGAAACCGGCGGCGTTGCCTTGTCCGGACCCGAGACCACAGAAGTGGATTTCGAGGAAGAGGTGGCGAGCGCAGCGCCGGGAAGAGGCGGCGCGGCAATAGATGAACGGGCGAGAAGTATCGAGGAAGTTCGGCGCGTGTTCGACGCGAACAAGGGCGCGATTTACTCGATCTACAATCGCGCGTTACGTTCCAACCCCGCGCTAGCGGGCAAGGTTGTGCTCGAACTCGTGATCGAACCCGATGGCCACGTTT
>JAGRIN010000218.1 GCA_020443245.1 Pseudomonadales bacterium | reverse complement strand
TGTCGATGAGGCCGCGAACCGTTACGGGGTCGTTAGTGTCGACGAACACCTGCGGGTCACGGCGTTTACCGAAAAGCCTGCCAACCCGACACCGCTGCCGGGTCGTCCCGGCGTGTGCCTCGCCTCGATGGGCAACTACGTCTTCAACCGTGATTTCCTGTTCGAGCAGGTTACCAAGGATGCAGACGAACCCCGGTCGGAACATGACTTCGGCAAAAATGTGATTCCGTCGATCATCGGCAAGTACCGCGTGTTTGCGTTTCCTTTCCGGGATGCGGACCGGGATCGCCCGGGGTACTGGCGCGATGTCGGTACGCTCGATGCCTACTATGACGCGAATATGGAACTCGTTTCGGTCACGCCGGAACTTAACATCTACGACCAGGACTGGCCGATACTCACGTACCAGCCGCAGTGGCCCCCGGCGAAGTTCGTGTTCAACCGGGAGGAGCGTCGAGGATTTGCCGTCGACTCGATGATCTCCGGCGGCTGCGTGATATCCGGTGCGGCGATTGAGCGATCACTGCTCTTCTCTGGCGTGTTGGCGCACTCTTACTCTCGCGTGACAAACTCCGTCATCATGCCGGAGGTCGATATCGGACGCGGCGCGCGCGTCAACAATGCCATCATCGACAGGGGGTGCCGGATACCGCCCAAAGCGCGTATCGGTATCGATCCTCGCGAGGACCAGTCGAACGGTTTTCGCCTGACAGAGCAAGGGCGCGTGCTGGTCACGCCGCAAATGCTCGGCCAGCAGCTTCACGTGACCCGATAGGTAGTGACCTTGAACAGATCCGTTGTGCTGGTCGCCGCCGAAAATGGGGCGCTGCCAGGTGGAAAGGTCGGAGGCATTGCAGATGTAATCCGTGACCTGTCGGCGGCCATGGCGGCGCGCGGGTTTGATGTAACCGTGCTGACGCCTGGCTACGGAAGACTTGGCGCCGCGCCGGAGTTCGAGGAGCACGCTCCGGTGACGGCTTCGTGGCGTGGAGGCAATGAAACCGCGACGATTCGAGGTCGCGTCATGGCAGGTGTAACGCACCTCGTCGTGGAACATGCGTTGATTGACGGTCCCGAGCCCGGAAGAATCTATTACGATGATGGTCCCGATGCGCCGTTCGCAACAGATGCATCGCGCTTTGCGCTGTTTTCCGCGTTTGCCGCAGCGTGGCTCGTGACCCGGCCCGATATCGATGTCATTCATCTCCACGACTGGCATGCTGCGCCGGTCCTGCTTCTCAGGGAATTTATGCCGGCGTTCGATGCGCTCCGCGCGCGCCGCACGGTGTTTACTATCCACAACCTGGCGTTGCAGGGCATTCGACCGTTGCGGGACAACACCTCCTCGCTGTTCGAATGGTTTCCGGACCTTGTTGTCGACAAGCGAGTCGTCGACCCGAGATGGCACGACTGCGTCAATCTCATGCGCGCGGGTATTGTGCTGGCAGATCGCGTGACCTCAGTATCACCCCGGTACGCCGAGGAAATACTGCGCCCCGACGATCCTTCAAGGGGGATACATGGCGGCGAAGGCCTCGAGGCGGATCTGCAGCGCGTGCAGGCAGAGGGCAGGCTTGCAGGGATACTGAACGGGCTCGAATATCCAGCGTCACTGCCCGGACGACGCCGGTCCCTGGCGGCACTGATGAAGGCGGCGCGCCATGAGGTGCTCGTCTTTGCGAGCCGTGACCGCTTTCTGCAAAGTACGCACCTGATTGCCATGACGCGTATCGCGCAGCTTGCGAAAAAGCAGAAGCTTACGATCGCGACGAGTGTCGGGCGACTCACCGACCAGAAGATGGGGATCATGACATCGGTGTTCCGTGGGAAGCCGGTATTGCATCACTTGCTTGAAACCATTGGCGATGACGGCGTACTCGTGGTCCTCGGCAGTGGTGACCCGGGTATCGAGCGGGTTCTGTGCGAGGCCAGCGCGAGGTTCGACAATCTTCTTTTTATTGCGGGTTTCTCCGAGGAACTCGCGAACGACCTGTATCGAACGGGCCGCCTCTTCTTGATGCCGAGTAAGTTCGAGCCTTGCGGCATCAGCCAGTTATTGGCCATGCGCGCCGGTCAGCCTTGCGTGGTGCACGAAACCGGCGGCCTGGCGGACACCGTGATCAACCATGAGACGGGTTGGACCTTCGCCGGGGAGGATACACTCTCGCGACAAGCTGCATTTATCGCCACGTTCGCCGAGGCGTGGCACGCAGCAAAGGGTGCGAGCGCAGACTGGCGCAGGATATCGATTGCGGCTGCGGGTGCACGATTTACATGGGAGCAGGCTGCGGCCGCCTACGAAACGCTTTACGTCACGTGACGGGATCAACCATGGGACTCGATCGACGGCAATTCGGCATCCTCCTCCCGGTTTTTTCGCTACCCGGGGAAGGCACCCTCGACGGGGCGCGCACGTTTGTGCGGTTCCTGCAGGACACGGGTGCAGGAATCTGGCAGGTGCTGCCTCTCGGCCCCACGCACGAGGACGGGTCTCCTTATCTCGCGCTCTCCGCCAATGCCGGTAACCCTTTTTTGATCGGTATGAGGTCGTTATCGGATCGGGTCGGCGGGCCGGTTTCAACCCTGGCAGAGGCATACGCGATTGTCGGCGAGAGAGATCGTCGGTCGGCTGCCTTCAACGATTTTCTCGCCCGGCATGGCGGCTGGGTCCACGACTACGGGTTGTTTACGGCCTTGCGTGCCCATCATGGCGGCGTGCCGTGGTTCGAGTGGCCCGAACCGCTGCGCAGGCGGGACGATGATGCGCTTGCCGAGGCGCGCCGCGCGTTTCCGGCAGAGATTGAATTCGTCATCTGGCAGCAGTTCGTCTTCTTCAGCCAATGGCACGCGATCAAGGAATCCTGTCATGCCGCCGGCATTGCACTGTTTGGTGACGTGCCGATTTACGTTTCTCACGACAGCGCCGATGTGTGGCAACATCAGGAACTGTTCCAGCTTGACGGGCAGGGCAGGGCAACGGCTGTTGCCGGCGTGCCGCCGGATTACTTCTCGCCAACAGGACAACGATGGGGCAATCCGCTCTACGACTGGGAAGCGCTGCGCCGCACCGGTTACGACTGGTGGATCGAGAGAATGTCCATACAGTCAGAATTGTTCGACATCCTGCGAATCGATCACTTCCGTGGCCTGGAATCCTATTGGGAAATACCCGGCGATTCGCCGACCGCGGAAACGGGTACGTGGCGCGCCGGACCCGGGGCCACCTTCATCGAACAACTCCTCGCTCGCTTGCCAGGCGTCGAGCTGGTCGCGGAGGATCTCGGGACGATCACTGCGGAGGTCGATGCGTTGCGTCGCCAGTTCGGCTTGCCAGGTATTCGCGTGCTCCAGTTTGGCTTCGATGGTGTGTGGGACAATCCGCACAGCCTCGGCAACATTGAAGAGAACATGGTGCTGTATACGGGAACGCACGACAACGACACCAGTGTTGGCTGGTACAGTTCGATTCCGGACTGGCAGAAGCAACTCGTCAACGACGCGCTCTCGCATTACAACCGAACGTTTCCCGACTCGTTGCTGGCCTGTGCTTTCGAGTCGCGCGCGAATACGGTGGTACTGCCCGTCCAGGACCTGCTGGGCCTCGGCAGCGCGGCACGGATGAACACACCGGGCACGATGGTTGGCAACTGGTCATGGCGGTTGCCGCGCGATGCGTCGCTGGGCCGAGCCGGTGAGCTGCTGCGCTCATTGAAGACGGCCTACGACCGATAGTTAGGGCGGCGAATTAGTTTGTGATTCACGTCCGACGCCATTATGCTTGGAGGTCGAACAAGCGTTACTTAAATGATCCAAGAGGGAGACTATGAGCCTGGAAGCATTTCGCGAAGAAGTCCGAAGCTGGCTTGAAGAGAATTGCCCCGAGTCTGCGCGCGGACCGGGAGAACCTGTCACGATCGGTACCAAACGGCCGATGAAAGATCCTGCACTCCTCGAATGGCGCCACAAGGTCGGTGCACGGGGATGGACCATACCGACATGGCCGAAGGAGTATGGCGGTGGCGGCCTCTCCCGTGACGAAGTACGCGTGCTCGGTGAGGAGCTTCGACGGATCAAGGCGCGGATGCCGATGGGCGGGATGGGTACGTCGATGATCGGTCCGACGTTGCTCGAGTACGGCACCGAGGAGCAGAAACTCCGTCACATTCCGAAAATCGCGATGGGCGATATTTCCTGGTGCCAGGGCTACTCGGAACCTGGCGCGGGATCAGACCTTGCTGGACTCAGAACCCGTGCAGAGGACAAGGGTGACTACTTCGAAGTGAACGGGCAGAAGATCTGGACGTCCGGCGCCCAGTTTGCCGACTGGATCTTTGCACTGGTCCGGACCAACCCTGACGTACCCAAACACGAAGGGATCAGCTTTGTCCTGATGGACATGGACCAGCCTGGCATTACGGTTCGCCCGATTCGATTGATCTCCGGTGCGTCGCCGTTCTGTGAGACATTCTTCGACAAGGCGATAGCGCAGAAGAACGATCTGGTCGGTCAGCTCAATCGTGGCTGGACAGTCGGCAAGCGCCTGCTGCAGCACGAGCGTTCAGGCCAGGGCGGTCTTTCTGAAGGCGGTGGGCGCCGGCAGCCGGCGGGCAACGTGCTCGTGGAAACGGCGAAGAAGTACGTTGGTGTCGGTGCCGACGGCAAGATTGCCGACGATGGCGCGCGTGAACAGGTCGTGTCGTTTGCGATGAACCAGCGCAGCTTCCAGTTGACCCAAAAGCGGGCGCGGGAAGAGAACACGTCTGGCAAGACGATGGGTGAAGCGACGTCGATCTTCAAACTGTATGGATCCACGCTGGCGCGCGACGCTGCCGATCTCAAGTGTGCGCTGATGGGATCCCAGGGATACGGTTGGGAAGGCGACAGCTTCTCTGCCGAGGAACTCGAATCGACCCGCAGTTTGTTGTCCAGTCGCGCGATTACGATCTTCGGCGGGACCAACGAGATCCAGATGAACATCATCAGCAAGCGGGTACTCGGTCTCCCGGACTGAAGCCGGGCGCACGGGAGCGACCTCAGGCTCGCGTCGCGATCGCCGGGTCGATGCGTGATGCGCGCAATGCGGGCAGCAGTACAGAAACCTGCCCGACACCCAGCACGAACAGGATGCCGAGACTGGCGACGAGCCAGTCGACGCGTCCGAGCCCGAGTTTCGTCATGACGATATTGAGTGCCACCGCGAGCACGCTCCCGAGCGCCACACCGGTTGTCGTCATGATCAGGTTTTCTGCCAGGTAGTAGCGCAGGATGTCCGCGGGCGTCGCACCGAGCGCGCGCCGCACGCCGATCTGGCGAGTCCGCTTCGCAACCGAGAAGAACGCGACACCAAATATGCCGAGACCCGTCGTGAACACGAGCAGGGCGCTGATCACCATGAGTACGATGCCGCCGTAGGCATACACGCCGTTTCCGCGCGAGAGGTGTTCGCTGGCGATTTTCACTTCGTCGATGTCGCGACCGTCGTCCAGTTCGAGCAGGCCCTTGGGCAGATCCTTCACCAGGCGCTCGACTTCTCCGGGACGGGCGCGAACGAGGTACGACGAACTGTATCGAGGCCCGGAAAGGTAGCCGGGAATGATCACGTTCGCATCCGCCGGGCCTAGCAGCGGGTTTCTTCCGCGCCAGGTATCGATGACGCCGATCACCGTTCGCGTGGTGCCGCTGATGCGGATCGCTTTGCCCACTGCGGGCTCGTCGGGAAAAAGCGCCGTCGCAGCCCCGCGCGTCAGGATGGCAAGTTGCGGCAGGTCCTTGTCGGCCGGCGGCCAATTGGAGAAGAACACTTCCTCAGGCCGGAAGTTGCGGCCCGCGATGACGTCGACGTCCAGTGTCTCCAGCAAGTGGTCGTCTCCGG
>JAGRIN010000217.1 GCA_020443245.1 Pseudomonadales bacterium | reverse complement strand
GCCGAGACGATCATCAGCGTTACCTTCAATTCTTTCAATTTTTTCTTTTACACGAACATCCTTGGCGTACCCGGCACGCTGGCGGGTCTTGCGATCACGATTGCATTGTTTTTCGACGCCATTTCAGACCCGTTAGTCGGCGCGTGGTCAGACCGGTTCCGGTCGCGTTTTGGTCGCCGGCACATGTTCATGTTCTCAGCTCCGCTGCCCGTGATGCTGGCGTTGTTTTTTATCTATGCGCCGCCGGCAGGGCTGGGTGATATCGGCCTCTTCGTCTGGCTCACCACGCTCACTGTTTTTATGCGAAGTTGCATGACGCTGTATCACGTCCCGCATCTTGCGCTCGGCGCGGAACTCTCCTCGGACTTCACGGAGCGTACGCGCGTGATGAGCATCAACACGCTGTGGGGTGCGCTCGGCGCCATCGTGATCCTGGTGATCGGTTACTCGGTGTTCTTCGCGAAGACGCCGGAGTTCGAGAACGGAATGTTGAACCCGGCGGGCTATCCGCGCTTTGCCGTGTTCTCTGCGCTGGTTGGCGGCGCGATCATGCTGTACTCGACGATCTCGACCATGAAGCTAATCCCAAGACTCTCCGTCAATGCGCCGGGCCAGGAGTCGATATCAGTGAAGAACTTCCTGGGTGACTGCCTGGACGCGTTCAACAACCATAACTATCGCATGCTGCTGATCGGTTACCTGCTGCTCAGCGCGACGCTCGGCATCCGTGACACCATCGGCCTGCACATGAACACTTATTTCTGGGAGCTGGTGCCGGAGCAGATTCGGTTCATTCCCCTGTTTGTCGGCATTGCACCGTTCATTGGATTCTTCGCCACCGCGCCGTTGCACGAGCGGTTCGAGAAGAAACCGGTGATCATTGGCACCCTCATCGCACTGCTGATCTTTGCAGCGGCGCCGGTTCTATTGCGCCTGGTCGGGCTCTTTCCCGAAAACCACTCTAAGTTGCTGTTGCCGACCCTCATCGTGTTCGTCGTGATCACGTTGAGCTTCGGCTCGATCCTGCTGATCAGCGTGATGTCAGTGCTCGCCGACATTGCAGACGATCATGAACTCACGACGGGGAGACGGCAGGAAGGGATGTTCTATGCCGCGCGAAGTTTCTTCGCGAAGGCATCGTCCGGTCTCGGGCATTTGCTCGGCGGCATCGCGATCGATGTGATCCACTTTCCCGTGGGCGCTGAGCCGGGGACGGTACCGGCAGATACGGTCCTGCACCTGGGACTGGTGGATGGACCGATTGCCGCGGTGCCCGGTGCGATTGCCATCATTTTTTATCTCAAGTACACGCTCTCTCGCGCGCGCCACAAGGAGATCCAGATGGAACTTGCACGCCGTCGGCTCGCGCGTGCTGAAGAGGTGTAGCGCCGCGGCTATACTTGCCGGCTGTCGTGTTCGCTCGAGGTGTTATGAGTTTTTTCCAGGAAGAGACAGAAGTCAGGTCGGTTGGTGAAGGCGTGTGGCAAGGACGGGTGTCCGAGGCCTGGAACATCGGCGCCAATCCCAACGGTGGCTACATGGCGAGCATCGCACTGCGCGCGCTCGGCAAAAGTGTGCCGGATCAACCGTCACCGCTGACGGCGACCATTCATTATTTGCGCCCGGGCTTGCCGGGCGAGGCGTGCGAGATCATAACGGAAGTGGTCAAACCCGGGCGGGTGCTGTCGGTATGTCGTGCGACATTGATCCAGGACGGCAAACCACGTCTGGCCGTGCTGGCCGGATTCGGCGCGATGGCGGAGCAGACCCACACGACGGAACTCAACATGCCGGTGCCCCAGATTCCTCCGCCCGACGACTGCGTCGAACGCTCCGGCGAGCAGCAAGGTGTCGGGCTGGGACTACTCAGCCGTTTGGACATTCGACTGCATCCGGACCAGGTTCGCGCCGGTGCGGCAGGCAAGGCCGAGATCAGCGGCTGGATTCGCTTTCGCGATGAAGCAGCCCCTGACCCCATTGCACCAGTACTGTTCTCCGACACCTTTCCGCCGTCCGTGTTCGGATTGCTGGGCGCGGTCGGTTGGGTGCCGACACTGGAACTGACAGTGCATTGCAGGCGCCCGATGACCTCGGGATGGGTGCTGGGCCGCATGGCCACTGAAGACCTCAGGGATGGACGTATGATCGAAAACGGTTGCCTGTGGGACGAGCAGGGCCGCGTCATCGCGCAATCTCGTCAACTTGCGCTGGTGATGAACAACGAGTGAGGCGATGCACATGGTCGAAACGACCGATGTATTCAGTCCGGGCCTTTTCGATGGGAAGACGGTATTGGTTACCGGTGGTGGTCGTGGCATCGGTAGGGAGATTGCACTCGCGTTCGCACGTCTCGGCGCGAATCTCGTGATCGCGAGTCGCAATCCGGAGAACCTCACACCCACGCAGGCCGATATCGAGTCGCTGGGGCGAGCGTGTCTTGCTGTGCCGATGAGCATTCGCGAACCTGCGCAGGTCGATGCGCTGGTTGCCCAGGCCGAAGCACGCTTCGGAACCATCGATTGCCTGATCAATAACGGCGGCGGCCAGTTTCCGGCGCGCCCCTGGGAAATCAGCGACGGCGGATGGCGGGCGGTCATCGATCTGAACCTGAATGGCACGTGGAACATGGTGAGTCGTGTCGGCACGCGCATGGTCAGGCAGGGTCACGGTGCGATCGTGAACATTGTCCATGTTTATTCGTTCGAACGTGGCGCGCCAGCGTTCGTGCATTCGGGCGCCGCCCGGGCAGGTGTCGTCAACATGACGAAGACACTGGCGTACTACTACGCGCGCCACGGCGTCACCATCAATGCGTTGGCGCCCGGCAGCGTCGCCACGCAAGGTTTGCGGGAAGAAGAGTACGCGCGTGCAGAAAGTGACGATTACGAATCGAAGCAGTTGAGGGACATACCCGCGCACCGGTTGGGCACGGCGGAAGAAGTCGCTGCGACCTGCGTATTCCTGTGCTCTCCTGCGGCGCGCTACATCAACGGCGCCGCATTGATTGCCGACGGGGGCCAGTATCTCGGGCCCTGGTCAGACATGTTCGACCCGGAAGCGATGCCCGAGTGAGTTCATCGCTCGCTACTTTTTCTCTTCCAGCCAGGCGTTGAATTTAGGCGTGCGCTTCTCCCGGAACGCGGCCACGCCTTCGCGTGCATCGGGATGATGATCAGAGATGGCCGTCTTGGCCGCAATCTCATCGCACGCCTGTTCGAACGTGAGTTCAGCAGCCTGATACACGGATCGCTTGAGGAGTCGCATCGAAACCTGTGGGCCGTTCGCAAGTTCAGTAGCGAGTGCCGTCACGGCACTGCGCAGTTCATCACCCGGCACGACGTCGTTCACGAGTCCCATCTCGAGCGCTTCGGCGGCTGAGACAATCCGTTTGCGCATCACGAAGTCGAGCGTCCTGGTCAAACCAAGATGCTGAAGCAACAGATATTGGCCACCTTCATCGGGCAGCAGGCCGAACCGCAATGTAGCGCTACCAAGCCGCGCTTCTTCCGCCGCGATCTTGAAGTCACAGGCAAGTGCGAGTGACAGACCGGTCTGGATTGCGATGCCGTTGATTGCTGCAATCGTCAGCTTGTCGAGATCGCGGATCGCGCGGTTGAGCCCCTGGGAGATGATCCGCAGGCCGTCATAGGTCCCGATCCCGGAATCGTGGCCGGGAAAAATGGGCGGCACGAGGGCGTTGGTTTCCTGCTGCGCGTGGCTGTAGGCCTTCAGGTCATCGCCGGCGCAGAAACCGCGTCCCTGGCCGATGAACACGACGACGCGAACGCGGTTGTCCATCTGTGCCTGGGTCAGTGTCTCGATCAAATCGCGCTTCTTGGCAGAACTCATGCCGTTCAGCTTCTCGGGTTCGTTGAACTCGATCCAGGCGATGCCTGGCTCGGTCAGCGAGACTTCGAATCCGGTAAACTGCCCTGTCTGCATGGTTGTGCCCCTCGACTTGGTAGGCGTCAATCATTGGGAAATTCACCGGAGGTGTCAATTTGGTTGCACCGATCAGGCTTCGGGTCGAGCCCGGCACATTTACGTACTTTCGGTTCGATGATCGCGCCTCGCTTTCGCGGGCGATTGCGCAATCGGACGTGGATCCGATGATGGTGATCGCCTGGGGCCGTGACCTGGGCGTGATGGTACCCCAGGGGACATCAATGGAGAACGCTGCCGGGATGCAAGAAGGCTGGCAGTGCCTTGCGAGCACCGAGGCGATGGCGTTCGATGTCGTCGGTGTCGCCGCCGATGTGACGCGCTGCATTGCACAGTCGGGAACGTCTGTGCTGGTAATGAGCGGTTACTCGCACGATTACTTCTTTGTCATGGGTGAACTGGCGCCGGTGGTCTCTGCGCTCCGCGAGGCGGGGCATACGGTCGAACCCGCTCCTTGATTGCGCACTTTCGCGTCAGCGCGTATCTTGTTTGCCCAGAGACCGGCATCCGGAAGAGGGAGAGAGACGATGGATATCCAGCCACTGACACCACATATCGGCGCTGAAATCACTGGCGTCGACCTGTCGCAACCGCTGTCGAATGAAGAGTTCGCAGCGATCCACCAGGCGCATCTTGACTATATGGTGCTGGTATTTCGTGACCAGCATCTCGACCGGGAGCAGCACAAAGCGTTCGGTCGGCGGTTCGGGAAGCTGCATGTGCACCCGATGAACAAGAATCGCAGCGGAGACCCCGAGATCTTGGTGGTCAAGACCACGAAAGATTCTGCCTACACGGCAGGAGAGGGTTGGCATACGGATGTCACCTGTGACGAATTTCCGCCGATGGGATCGATGCTTTACATTACTGAAACGCCCGAGTGCGGGGGCGGCGATACGATGTATGCCGATATGTACATGGCCTATGACATGTTGTCGGACACCATGAAGGACATGCTTGACGGTCTCGTTGCGGTGCACGACGGCGCGATGCCGTACCTCGGGTCCTATGGTGCCAGGCTGCCGGAAGGCCAGACCTACCCCAAGAACGAACACCCGGTGATTGCAAGGCATCCGGAAACCGGCAAGAAGCTCTTGTACGTCAATTCCGGGTTCACCACCCACATCAAGGGGCTGACGAGAAAAGAGAGTCGCGCACTGCTGGACTTCCTCTTTGAACATATTGCGACGACGCCGAAGCTGACGTGTCGGGTTCAGTGGGAACCGAACACGTTGACGTTCTGGGACAACCGCTGCACCCAGCACCACGCGGTGTGGGATTACTATCCCTACAGTCGCTACGGCGAGCGTGTCTCGATCGTCGCGGACTCACGACCGGCTGCGTAATTTCGCTTGAGCGCGGTCGTTCGGCTCAGACCCGGGAAAGAGAAGCCATTACTCGGACACCATCCGTGGGTGTTCTCGGGCGCGATCGCGTCGGTGAAAGGCAATCCGTCGCCCGGTGACATCGTAACCGTGGTCGCGGGAGATGGACGGTTTCTCGCGCGTGGGTATTGGAACGGGGCCTCGCAGATTCGGGTGCGGGTGTTGACGTTTCGGGATGTTGAGGTGGATGAGGGATTTTGGCAGCAGGCGCTGGCGCGTTCGGTGGGGGCGCGGGGTGGCGTTGTGGGCCGAGGTGCTTCGGCTTCGCTCAGGACGACGGACGGGGGAGGTCCTTCGGCTTCGCTCGGGACGATGGAGGGGGTGCGGCTGGTATATGGGGAGAGCGATTACCTGCCGGGATTGATTGTCGATCGCTACGCAGATTATCTGGTGCTGCAGGCGCTGACGTTCGGGATGGACCAGCGAAAGTGGATGATCGCGGAGATACTCGAAGACCTGGTCGGATCCTCCGGCATTTATGAGCGCAGCGATGCCGATGTTCGAGACCGGGAAGAATTGCCGCCGTCCACTGGCGTCTTGCGGGGGAATGCGCC
>JAGRIN010000216.1 GCA_020443245.1 Pseudomonadales bacterium | reverse complement strand
CATAGAACTCAACCGGCGGAAATATCGCGACGATCCCCTGCACTGCCGTAGACTCGGCGGCATTACCGCCGTCGCCTTCGAACAGCTCATGGCCGGGCGTACCGCCAAGCAACAATGCAAGGTGCGCGCCGGCAGAGTTGCCGTGCGCGGCAATCCTGTCCTTCTCGATGCCCAACATTTCCGCATTGGCGCGCATCCACCGGAGCGCTGCTTTCACGTCATGTATCTGTGCGGGCCATGGAGACTCCGGCGTGAGGCGATATTCGGTCGCGACGCACGTAAAGCCCCACCGGCAATAGGCGTCGGCCTGGGACGGCAGCATCTCTTTCGAGCCTTGCCGCCAGCCGCCGCCATGGATCATGAGGATGCCTGCGCCGTTGGGATTGGCGGGCGTGTAGATATCAGCGTGGAGGTCGCGACCGCCGCCGGTCGCGACAACGACATCGTGCTTTACGGTGCAATGCGCCTGCATGGTTTGGCCCTCCGTCTCCTCTAACAAGGTACCACATGTTGAGGTTCCTGACGGTTGGCAGGACTACTTGTCTGGCAGGGAAAATTGGGGTGGACGATGGGGTTTGAACCCACGACCGCTGGAATCACAATCCAGAGCTCTACCAACTGAGCTACGCCCACCATTTAACCTTTAACCTTGAGATCTCTCCATTCCGCGCAGCTACGCTGCGCTCCAGTCGAGACGACAAAGTCGATCTGGTACGCCCGGCAGGAATCGAACCTGCAACCCTCGGCTTAGAAGGCCGATGCTCTATCCGATTGAGCTACGGGCGCATTATCTTCGCGCCCTCACTCGTAATTGGTCGGGGTAGAGAGATTTGAACTCCCGACATCCTGCTCCCAAAGCAGGCGCGCTACCAGACTGCGCTATACCCCGATTTTCAACTCCAATTACAAGACGGTTGCGGGCGGTACCGAAAGCACCGAAAATCCTGTCTCTCCCGTCGCGGTTGGGCCGCGGCCGCGAGAGGGCCGAATTGTACTGACAGGGCCCTGTACCGTCAAACAGGAAAGTTGTTCCCGCCGACGTATTTTCCTAATGTTTAAAAGGGGTTACGCCCCATCTGGATCAACGGAAGGTTGAATGCCACACCTTTTTATCTCCGATTTACATCTCGAGGAAGGACGGCCTGACATCACCGAGGCGTTCTTCGGCTTTCTCAAGGACAAAACGCCGGGCGCAGACAGCCTTTATATACTCGGAGACTTCTTCGAAGTCTGGCTCGGCGACGACCACGATACCGCGTTCAACCGCGCCATCATTGACGCGCTCGCCGAGGTTACCTGCCCGAAGTTTCTGATGCACGGCAACCGCGACTTCCTGATGGGCGAAGACTTCTGCCAGGCAGCTGGCGCCACGCTGCTTGCCGACCCGAGCAACGTCACCCTGGATGGCAAGCCGGTGCTCCTTATGCACGGCGACAGTCTGTGCACCCGCGACACCGAATACATGGCAGTGCGCAAGATGCTGCGGGACCCGGCGTTCCAGGCAGACTTCCTGTCGAAGTCGCTCGAAGAACGCGAGGCCTTCGCCCGCGGCGCGCGCGCCCAGAGCAAAGAACATACGCGTGAGTCGGCCACCGACATCATGGACGTGACGCCCGAGGAAGTGGTGGGCGCGATGGCCGAGGCCGGCGTCGATACCCTGATCCACGGACACACACATCGTCCGGATGTACACCATCTCACGGTCGAAGGCACTGACGCACGTCGCATCGTTCTTGGTGACTGGGACAAGCAGGGTTGGTACCTGAGCGTGGCCGACGGGGAATTCGACCTTCGGTCGTTCGACATCTGATGACACGTTGACCACCCGTGCCACTGGTGGTTAATGTGCTATTGAACTCGAGGACGGACCTCAGCCCATGAACGACAACATCCAGGACATCGCCATCTTCTCGCGCATCGATGAACGCGACAGTGACACCATTCGGGGCCTGTTCTCTTCGATCCAATGCAAAACCGGCACCGTGATCCTGGAACACGGCAAACCCGTCGATGGCCTGTACCTGCTCGAAGAAGGCGAAGTCGCGGTATCGATTCCCGGATTCGAAGGCGTGCTGGCGACGCTGGGCCCGCGAAGTTCTTTCGGGGAGTTGTCGCTGTTCAACGCTGACAATGTCGCGTCGGCGACCGTGAAAGTGACATCCGAAACCGCCCTCCTGGACTTTTGTCCACGCGACGCGCTCGTCGCCGCCGTCTCGAACGACGATCGTCTGGCGGCCGGCTTCTACCACGGCTGTGCCCTGCTCGTCGCCGAAAGACTACGGAGCACCAACGACAAGATCGGGGGCGAGATCGCCAAGAGTATTCGCAGTGCTCGTGCGCTTATCGAAGAGGTCGCGAACTCCGGCAACCTGGGACTAACGCAACAGGAGATCCAGACGGCCGGTTCACATATCGTCTCCGGCATGACGGATATCCTGAAGCGCCTGCTGGTCATGAAGCAGAAAGGCGGAGCGATCACCCACTCGGAGATCGGCAAGCTCGCCGATGACGCGAAAGCGATCTACTACTCGGAATTCCAGATCTTCGACAAGGTGAACAAGGAACTCAAGGTGCTGGGCCAGCACCTTGAAAACGTGACACGCATCCTGAACCAGCAGGAATTGCTGGAAGTCGAAGGCGATCTCTCCTTCTTCGATCTCTCCTGAAGGACGGCGAGCGCGGCTACATGCCCGCTTCTTTCGCCACCAGGTAATTGACGAGCTCGATGAGTTCGTCGACGCCGCCTGCCGACTGTACGGTCAGGCGATACTTGCCGGCCACCACAATCGTCGGCGTGCTCGATACGCGATACGCCTTAACCAGGTTGTCGGCCTTGCGCATCATCGAATCGGTTGTGAAGGATCCGGCGGTCTTGAGGAATTTGTCTTCCGACACGTCCGCCACGCCAGCATAGAACTTCGCTGCGTCTTCAATCGTAGGCTGCGGGTTTTTCAGGCGCCGGCCGTCCGCTTCGGTCGTTGCAAGCTTTCCGCTTTTCCACACCGCATCGAACGTGGCCTTGTGCGTCGCGTCACTGAAGACTCCCAGCACCACCGCCGTGCACCATGCTCGCTGGAACATCGGCCAGCTTTCCCTCGGAATGAACGACGCCGGCAAGTAGTTGAGTTGCGCGTTGTCCGGCAGACTGTCTTTGAGACGTTCCGCCATCGGGAAGAAGTAATTACACGCCGGGCAACCGTAGGAAAAGACTTCGGTCACGGTGATCTTGCCCTCGGCCGGCATCCAGACATCCTGCGCCGGCTCGATGACGAAGTACTGTTCGCCCTCCTTCCACTTCTCTTGCGCATTCGCGGTGACGCTCACCAGCGCAACCAGGGCAAACAACGCCAGTCGTCGGCACATCGGGATTACTTTCCGCACTTGGACTCTCCGCACTTCGGGAACAATCGAGGTTAAATCATTGCGGCCGCGAGGACCACCTGGGAGCCTTCCCCCTCACTAGAGACCGTCGATGAAGGCGCCAAGTTCCGCCAGCACGCGGGATTCCTGCTCGCGCACGATGAAGTGACCGGCCTCATCGAGCATGACAAGCCGCGTATCGGCGAGCCTGCCCTGAAGCGCTTCGGCATTCTGCGGCGTGCCGAACTTGTCTTCGCGGCCATAAAGAAGCAGCGACGGTACGGTGGCGAGGCCCCAGTACCCTTCACTCGGATAAGCGCGCATGTCCCACCGCGCCGCCCTGTTGGGCACAGCGTTCCATATCACGTCGGCGACGGACTCGAAAGCGGCCGGATCACGTTGCCGGAATCCGGCGGCGCAGTAGATTGCTTCCATCTTCGACGCCCATGTCGCCCGATCGCCCGCTTTGCGTGCAGCCACCATCTCCTCGCGAAGGCTCGTGGTGTCGATCGCCGGGAACTGGCCCCCAGTGCCACAGATGACGAGTCCCTGCACGCGGTGAGGAAAGTCACGTGCGAAGACCTGAGCGACGCGCCCGCCCCAGGCATGGCCCACGACCACGGCGCGCTCGACGCCAAGGTGCTCCAGAAGTGCGGCCGCGTCTGCGGCAATGTCACCCAGCGTGAACCCACCCGAGAATTCCGTGTCGCCGGCGTTACGGGCATCGAAACGAACCACGCGGTACTGCTCGGCAAGGCTGGATGCAAATGAGCCCCAGAACGTGAGCGGCAGGCTCGCGCCGTTCATCAAAAGAACTGTTGTCTCGCCCGCCCCTTCATCCAGGTAGTTGAGCGAAAGAGTGGTGCTGCGTTCGAGCTTCATGCGAGGGAGTCCGGTTGCGTTCACTGGCTGGTGTCGCAACAATGATATTTTCGCGTGGAGACATCAATGCCTATCGACAGGACCATAGTCATTACAGGCGCCGGCAGCGGCCTCGGTCGCGCCTGGGCACTCGGTTTTCTCGGCGACGGTGCAAAGGTCATCGGCGTCGATATCAACGAGGCGGGACTGCGTGAAGTCGCGGACGCGGGTGGCCTGACGCTCGCCGTGGACGTCTCGAGCGAACCGGATGTCAAACGGATGATCGACTTCGCGGTCGAACGGACCGGTCGCATCGACGTGCTCTTCAACAATGCCGGCTTTGGCAACAACCGCGCGTTCGCCGACGTGCCGGAAGGCGACTTCGAGCGTCACATCGCGGTGCACGTTTACGGCACGGTCTATGGCATGCGCTACGCACTGCCATACATGGTGGACGCCGGGTACGGCCGGATTATCAATACGATCTCTCGAGCGGCCGAGATCTGCGCACCGAAAAACGCGGCCTACGCCGCCGCCAAGGCGGCGATCTGGGCCACAACGCGCTCCGTGCAGGCCGAATACGAGAACGAAGACATCCTGATCAACATGCTGATTCCCGGCCCCACCAACACGGCCATCTGGGGGCGCGACATGCCGAACATGCAGTCGCCCGATGTGACGTATCCCACGGCGAAGATGCTGGCTACCCTGAAAGCCGGCGGCCCACGCGGCGACGTGTTCTGGGACGAGAAACGCTACCCGATATTCGGTCAACTATACAAAGAGTAGAGCCATGCCCATCTCGAAGAAACTCGCGCTTTCAGACGAGCAGTTGGAAGAACTGATGCAAACAACCTGGAACATGCGCATCGCCACCGTCGGCCCGGGTACGCGTATCAACCTGACCCCGATGTGGTTCGGCTGGGCAGAGGGGAAGATCTTCACCTTCGGTCGCGGCCAGAAAGTCGTGAACGTCAGGCGCAACCCGAACTGCACGATCATCGTGGACCGGAACGAGAAGTTCCCGGAACTTCAGGCAGCGATGTTCCAGGGCAGCGCCCGGGTGCTGGAATCTGCCGAGGAGGAAGCTGCGGAATCCGGCATGGAAGCCGTACGCCTGCAGATGGGGCGCAAGTATGCCGGTGGGCACGGACAACCTGCGCCCGCTGATCCCGGTCCGAACCGCGCTACCGCCTCGGGCGAATCGAGCCGCTGGATCGTGTTCACACCGGATCGCCTTGTCACGTGGGACAATTTCAAGCTGAAGGACTTGCGCAAGAAGTAGTTACTTGGGGAGTCGGCGATCTTCGGGGGCAGGCTTCGTCGAGGATAGCGGGAGCTTGTCATCGTCGCCGGCATAACGCGACTGCATAAAGCGCCCCTGCGTTTCGAATGCGGCGAGATCGCCACGCGCGAGCTTTTCACCCAGGTCTTCCAGGGCACCACGCCCTGCCGCCAGCGCCTCGACAAGGCGTGCGTCCACGGTAACGCCTTCGTCATCCGGTCGCTTCCGATACATCGATGGCACGTGCACATATCGGTCGATCAGATTGGGCAGGTGGACCGACATCAGGCGCCGGGCATCCTGGGCATTGAGGTCAAGGTCCGGCACGCGTTCCATGACTTCCCGGAGCAACGGCAATTGCGCCGAGATGAGATCGAGCTG
>JAGRIN010000215.1 GCA_020443245.1 Pseudomonadales bacterium | reverse complement strand
GCAACTCATCGCGGTCGAACCGGACGGAGGCTTCAGCGTCGTGGCCATCAATACCATCGGCTGCGACTTTTTCGGCCTGGATGCGATCCCTGCCGGCGCCCGTTTCGACTGGGTGACCGCAAAGCGGCTGTTCGAGGTGAATGAACGGACGCTCTCTTCCTATCTCGAGCGCGCGCTTCGCAACTTCCGGCAAGTGGTCGACACGGGGCAACCGCTCGAGACAGAAAACGAATTTGTCGATGACGACGGCACCGTGCGGTGGTCGCAGAACGCGCTGACGCCGATCGAGCACGATGGCCGGGTCGTGCGCATACTGGTTACGTTTACTGACGTATCGGAGCTGCGCGAGGCGGAGAGCTCAATCGAGGCCGCACTCACGGAACTGGTGTCGAGTGTGGTTCGGATCTGCGAGAGTTGTAGCAACGTCGAGGACGCAGAAGGTCGGTGGCTAACGATGTCGGAATACGTCGCGCAGCATAGCGCGCTCAGTTTCAGCCACGGTATCTGCCCGGATTGTTTCGCGACCATGAGGCGCGGGCATTGAAGCTGGAACGGCTCGGCCCGAACGACCTGGTCGACACGGTCGCGGCGCTGCCCATCGGGATCAGCCTGCTCCGCGTCGAGCCGGGCAACCGGTTTGTCCTCGAGATGTCGAACGATATCGTGCACGGCCTGCTCCAGTCTGACCCGGCGTCTACCGGGCAGAATCTCACACTGCTCGAGCTCAAGTTCACGAGTCCGGACTTGCTCGCTCGCCTGCAGGAAAATGCCGAGCAGGTTGTCTCAACCCGAACGGCCGCAACGTTCGAATACCCGACCGCGCTTCAAGATCACCGCGTGCGCTGGATCAGCTACACCATGGTTCCGCTGAAGGAGTACGACAAGGTCGTTCGATTGCTGGTAACGATCAAGGACAACACGGCGCTCGTGGAAGCCCGGCGACGCAAGTCACGCGACCTTGCGCGTATTGCAAGCAGCTTCCTCAGGATCTGCGCATGGTGCAGCAGCGTGGTCGACGACGAGAAGGGATGGCTGCCGGTGCAGGAATACGTGAAACGCCATCCTGTGCATCGTCCCCATGCCGGACGATGCCCGGCCTGCGCCAGCGCGGAGGCCCCCGCGACCTAGCGTCGCTTGTCCTTCTTGTCTTTCTTCGCCTTCTTCACATGCGCCATGAGACGGCGCTTGCGCGCTGCCTGGCGCGCATTGAGTTCGTTCTTTCGTCCCTTGTAGGGATTCTCAGTCGTCTTGAACTCCAGCCGGATCGGCGTGCCGTGAAGCTTCAGCGCGTCGCGGAAGCGGTGTTCCAGAAACCGTTTGTACGAATCCGGCAGCGATTCCGTCTGGTTACCGTGAATGACGATAATCGGCGGATTGTGGCCGCCGATATGCGCGTACCGCAGCTTGATTCGGCGACCGTTGACGGTCGGTGGCTGGTGCTCGGTGATCGCGTCCTGCAGGATCGCATTGAGCTGGCTCGTCTTCAGGTCTCGGGTCGCGGCGTTATAGGCCTTCCTGATCGAACCGAACAACCCGCCGACGCCCGACCCGTGCAGCGCGGAAATGAAGTGGATGGTTGCGAAGTCGATGAACGTGAGGCGACGTTCGAGTTCCCGCCGGATGTCGTTCTTCTGGTCGAAGTCCGTACCGTCCCATTTGTTGACGGCAATCACCAGCGCGCGACCTGCTTCCATAACATGCCCGAGCAGGTGCAGGTCCTGTTCGACAAGGCCGGTCCTGGCATCGAGTACGAGCACAACAACGTTCGCGTCCGATATCGCATCCAGCGTCTTGACGATGGAGAACTTTTCGATCTTCTCGGAGACACGACCACGCCGGCGAACCCCGGCGGTGTCGATCAGGGTGTAGCGCTCACCGTCCCGCTCAAACGGCACATAGATGCTGTCGCGAGTCGTACCCGCTTCATCAAAAACCACGACACGGTCTTCACCCAGGACACGATTGACCAGCGTCGACTTGCCGACGTTGGGCCGGCCGACGACTGCGACTTTGATACCGATCTCTTCGGCGTCACCCGCTTCCGCTTCCGCCGACACGACCAGTGGTGACACGATTTCGCTGATGAACTGGCTGACCCCGGTGCCGTGGCTGGCAGAAATCAGGACAGGTTCACCGAGGCCAAGCGATGCGAACTCACCGGCAACGTAATCGGGGTTCTGGCCATCGATCTTGTTGGCGACTACCGTGCAGGGCTTCTGGCCGCGCCTGAGTGACGTCGCGATCGCCTCGTCACCGGCCGTACGTCCAGCGGCTGCATCGACCAAGAACAACACGAGGTCCGCTTCGTCGATTGCGCGGCGCGCCTGCTCCGCCATCGGTCCGTCAATACCCTCGTCATCGCCGGACAATCCGCCGGTGTCCACAACGATAAACGGATGGCCGTCAATCGTGCCCCGGCCATACTGGCGATCGCGCGTGAGGCCGGCGAATTCCGCAACAATCGCGTCGCGAGACCTCGTCAGGCGGTTGAACAGTGTAGATTTGCCGACATTGGGTCGACCCACCAGCGCGATAACGGGGACCATGGCACGCCCGGTCAGCGAAGGTCGAAGGCGAGCAACCTGCCCGCGTTGGTCATGACATAGAGCCGTGTTCCGTCGACCACCGGCGGACTGGTCAGCGGGTCGCCATAAACCTTGCGACGCCCCACAATCCGGCCATCGGCCTGGGCAAAGAGGTGAATGTAGCCTTCATAGTCGCCGACCGCGACATAACTGCTGATGGTCGCCGGTGTCGTCAGGTCCCGCCGCAACAGCAAATCGCTCTTCCAGACGACGCGACCGCTTGCGAGATCGTAGGCAGTCAGCTCGCCGTTGAAACCCGACACGTAGACGTTACCGAATCCTTCGTCGAGCCCGGCCACACTGGACGTCTCAACGCTCCACTTCTCCCGTCCACTGTTGGCAAGATCGAGGCAGACGAGGTTGCCCTGGTAACTGACGACGTACAGGTCGGTGCCGTCCAGCACCATGCGCCCGTCGATATCGACCAGTCGCTCGAGATCTGACTTGCCTTGCGACACCGCGACCTTGCGATCGATGCCAGCCAGGCCCTTCTCCTTGTCCAGCACCACAACGCGACCGTTGGCAAACGCATCGATCACGACCTGGTCGTTCATGACAGGCGTCGTCGTGCCTCGCAAGGTAAGGCTGGGAATCGTCGTCGAATAGATCCACTTACGCTCGCCGCTCAGTGTGTCGTAGGCCTCGACCTTGCCGTCGATCGAATGCGCCACCACCAGGTCGCGATCTATCGCGGGCGGAGACAGCACCTCGCTCGTGGTCCGGCTCCGCCAGGCAAGGCTGCCGTCACTCTGGTGCAACGCCACGATCTCGCCGGCAAACGTGCCGACAGCGACGATGTCTGCGCCAACCCCGACGCCACCGGTAATCACATCCGACTTCGGCGCGAAGGCATTCTTGCGATCCTCCGCCGAGTAGAGGTCCTCAACGGCGACCTTCCAGATGACGCGGCCATTCTCCGGCGACAGCGCCATGATGTTGCCATCAGCCGATGCTGCAAACACACGGCCACCCGCCAACGCCGGCACGAGTTTGCTCACGCTGTCGCGTGCATCACCACCGATTCGTGTGTCCCACGCCGGCTTTAACTGGATCTCGGCCTTGAAGGGCACAAGGTCCACCGGCTTCAACTCTTCATCGTCGCCGCCAAACCAGCTACAGCCCGACAACATGAGCGCAAGCGCGAAGCCCGCGAGAAGTAAACGCATCACTTGTCCTCGTTCGCGGATTCCGCCGCGGTGTCTTGCATGTTCTCCTGCGCGCTCGCGCCCATGCCGGCTTCATCTGCCGGTATGATCATCTGCGGCGCCTCGAGGTCGTCGAGCTTCATCTGCAGGAACGGCCGGCTCTCACCGGGGTCGAGCGCGTTCACCGCGCGCTGGTAGGCCTCTCGAGCAAGTTCTGTTTCACCCAGCGCATAGTGGATGTCGCCCGCGACTTCTTCGTAGGAGGCGCGGTACGCCTCACCTTCGATTCCGCCGAGCGCGGCGAGGGCTTCCTCTTTCTTGCCTTCGGCGAGTTTCACCTTGGCAAGCCGAATCTTTGCGATCGGCACGAGCGACTCATCAAGGCCATGATCGAGCGACCACTGGATTTCTTTCTCCGCGTCCTCGGGCTTGCCCTCGTCGATTGCAATCTTCGCGAGGAACAGGGCGGCGAAATGCGCATAGGACGTATCGGGATGCTCTTCCTTCAGGCGATTCGCCAGGAATTTGCCGGTTGAGAGCTTGTCAGGGTCGACTTCCTCAAACGGCGAATTCGTTACGACCGCGTCCAGCAGGTCTTCATAGATCGCCGACGCCGCCTCACCCGTTTCCTGGCGGTTGTTTTGCCACGCCTGGTAGCCAAAGACAGCAGCGAGCGCGAGCACCACGCCGATCAGCAGCGACTTGCCGTTCTCGTCCCACCAGTGTTTCAGCGCCTCTAGTTGTTCTTCTTCAGATGCCGCCACCTTGACTCCTTAAACAAAGACCTTTGCCAAATAATCGTTCAAAGCGCCGGAACCGACGCTGACCTGTTGCCCCTCTTCCCGCAGGTGCTTGACCGATACGGTATCGGCGGCGACCTCATCCTCACCGATAATGAGCGCGAGCCTCGCACCCACGGCATCGGCGCGCTTCATCTGGCTCTTGAACTTGCCGTCGCCGCAATGCACCTGTACGCGCAGGGCAGGAAACCCGTCTCGGACCTGTTCGGCCAACATCAGCGCACTGGTGCGCGCCGCTGCCCCTGCCGATACCACATAAATATCTGCTTCCGGCCGGTGTTCATATCCCGGCTCAAGCATGAGCGCGAGCCGATCCAGACCGATTGCGAATCCAACCGCCGGCGTATGCTTGCCCCCCACCTGTTCGAACAACCCGTCATACCGCCCACCGCCGCACACAGTCCCCTGCGCGCCCAGCTTGTCGGTGGTCCACTCGAAAACCGTGCGGTTGTAATAATCGAGTCCGCGCACGATCGACGGGTTGACCCGATAAGGTTGCTGCATGCGATCGAGCGTACGGCGCAAATCGTCGAAGTGAAGTTTCGATTCCTCATCGAGGAATTCGTTCAACTTCGGGGCACCTGCCAGTATCTCGCGCGTCCCCGGGTCCTTGCTGTCCAGTATCCGCAGCGGATTTGTCTCGAGCCGACGGAGGCTGTCTGCGTCGAGTCCCGCCTTGTGTTGTGACAGGTACTCAACCAGGGATTTGCGGTACACCGCCCGGGAGTCCGCGCTGCCCAGTGAGTTCAGTTCGAGTTCCACACTACCGACGATGCCCAGCTCTCGCCAGATTCGGCCGAGGAGCATCAACAGCTCCGCGTCGATGTCGGGGCCTGCCATGCCGAAGCACTCGACGCCAATCTGCTCGAATTGACGGTAGCGTCCCTTCTGCGGACGCTCATAGCGGAACATGGGGCCCGCGTAGAAGAATCGCTGGACCTGGTTGAACGCGAGGCCGTGTTGTTGTGCAAACCGGACGCAGCCCGCCGTTCCCTCGGGACGCAGCGTCAGGCTATCGCCGTTGCGATCGTCGAAGGTGTACATCTCCTTTTCGACGATGTCGGTGGCCTCGCCAACGACCCGTTCAAAGAGTCCCGTTGACTCCAGCAAAGGCAGGCCGACTTCGCGGTAGCCATAGGCGGACAACACGTCGCCGATAGTGTGCGCAATGTGGCGGAATATCTCCTGCTTTTCGGGCAGCAGGTCCTGCATGCCCCGTACGGCCTGGTATTTCACGAGTGGTTTTGAGTCCTACGAGCCCTTGGCAATCAGTTTTTCTTGCTGGGCTTCTTTCTCTGCAACGCGACGACGGATCATCGCTTCGAGTTCATCCAGCAGGTTTTCGTTCTGCACTTTGTGGTGCGGCTTGCCATCGATATAGATCAGGTTATTGGGTGAC
>JAGRIN010000214.1 GCA_020443245.1 Pseudomonadales bacterium | reverse complement strand
CCTTGGTCGAGCCGGTGACGATCGCCACCTTGCCTGACAGATCGAATAAGTCTTCCATCAACTTTCTCTCCAAAAGTTCTCGTTATGCTGCAATACCCAGTTCATTGCGCGCGTACTCTGTGATGCGCTTGTAATCCGCCTTTCCGTTGCTGGCACGTCCAAGGTCCGCAATCGCCAGCACGCGCTTCGGACACTTGTAGCCGGCAAGATGTTCGCGAACGAATGCACGAACTGCCGCCTCGTCGAGCGTCTTGCCATCGTGCAATTGCACGACTGCGGTGACCGACTGTCCCCACTTGTCGTCCGGTACGCCGACAACCAGCGCGTCGTAGATGTCAGGATGCATCTTGAGCACCTCCTCGACTTCCTCGGGAAAGACCTTCTCACCCGCCGTATTGATGCACACGCTACCCCTGCCGAGCAGCGTGAGCGTGCCGTCGGCTTCGACCCGGCACCAGTCACCGGGAATCGAGTAACGAACACCGTCGATCACCGGGAACGTCTTGGCGGTTTTTGCTTCATCCTTGTAGTAACCGGACGGGATGCCGCCGGTCTTCGCGACAAAGCCGATCTCGCCGCTGCCGGGTTCGACCTCACGGTGATCTTCGGTGAAGACCTTCGTACGCTCGTTCAACAGGAACTTCGCCACGTCCTGGCCGCCTTCTGCGGTCGTTGTCGACGTGCCGAAGCCAACCGCTTCTGACGCGCCGAACGAGTCGATCAGCATCATGTTCCGGTTGTGTTCGAGGAGCCCGCGCTTCACTTCCGGACTCCACATGACACCCGACGAGATGATGGAGACGACGGACGAAATGTCGTATCGCCCGGGATTTTCGCGCAGCACCGCCAGCAGCGGCTTGGCAAACGCATCCCCGACAATGGCCATCCCCGAGACATGCTTGTCCTGGACGAGTTGCCAGGTCTCCTCCGGGTCGAACCGCGCAGAATTGGTAGTCACCACGCACCCTCCTCCGGCGAGCGAACCTATCGAGGTAAAGAGACCGGTACCATGCATCTGCGGACACACCGGAAACGTGCGGCGCCCCACCTCTGCCTTGCGAACGTTCTCCGCGTGCTCGGCAATCGACTCCGGCGCCACCATGTTCGTGGCTGGCGTCGCGCCCCGTGCGCCGGCAAACCAGTGGTTCTGGTGCTCCCACATCACACCCTTGGGCATGCCCGTCGTGCCGCCGGTGTAGAGAAACAGCATGTCATCGCCCGCCCGCTTGATACCGAGGGGCTTGCCGCTGCCAGTGGTTGCCAGCTTCTCGTAGCTCACAGCCCCTGGGAGCAGGTTGTCCTCGTCTCCGAGTTGAATCCACAACTTGATAGCGGGCAGGCGCTCCATCAGCGCCAGGACCTCGTGGCGGAATTCGGCGTCGAAGAGCACCGCGCGCGAATCGGAATTGTCGAGGATATAAGCCAGCTCGTCCTGCACGTAACGGTAGTTGACGTTTACGTGGGTGAGTCGCGCCTTGAAGCAGGCGACGAGCATTTCCATGTAAGCGGAATGATTGCGCAGGTAGAAGCCGACCTTGTCGCCAAAGACGAGCCCACCGTCAAGCAATGCCTGGGCAAGGTTGTTCGAGCGCCGGTCCATCTCGCGCCAGGTGATTTCAGTATCGCGGTGAATGAGCGCGACGGCATCATCCGGCATGACTTCGGCAATGGCATCGAAAATGTCGCCGTAATTCCACATGGCTGGGTAAACCTCGGTGTTTGTGTGCAAGAAAGTGAGAGAATATAGTGCTCGTGCCGACAAGGAAACGGGAGTGCTCCATGAAAGTACGCATCTTCAGGCAGCGTGTATCGCAGGTTCACGAGAGCGAGGTCGAGATCAACGAGTGGCTGGCGGAGATGGGTGATACGATCACCGTGCAGTTCGTTTCGCAATCGGCTTACCTCACCGACAACACAGAGAACGGCCAACCCGGCTTCATCGTGTCGGTTTGGTATACGCAGACGTGATTCAGGCTGGTGCGGCGACCCGCAGCATATCCAGGTAGCCCCGCCTGACTTCCATGCGCGGCAACATGCCCTTGTCCTTCAGCATCCGGTGCGCCGCCGGCAACCGGTAGCACGGACAGGACACGAGCAAGTGGTGTTCAAGATGGTAGTTCACAAAATACGGCGCAATGAATAACCGCTCGAGCGGGTTCGCGAGCGTCGTACGCGTATTACGAAGCCGATCCTCGTTGTCCGGCACCGCACCGTGTTCACCGATGTTGCGTATCCTGGCGACAAGCAATTCCCACGTCAGGTTGGGGACGATCCAGAGAAGCACGTAGAGTTCCGGCTTTCCGGCAGCGATAAACCCGGACAGGAATGCCATGTTGATGGCGATGTTGGGACCGAGGCGAACAAGGCCCTTGCGCCAGTCCACACCGCCGTCCTCGCCCCTGAAGATGTTGCGAATCGCTGCACTGCGCTGTTTCCAGCCGGTCTGGCCCGTGAGGTCGCGCACCATCTTTCGCCGCATGCTGGCCCGGGTCGTCGGGAACGGTGCAGAGAGGTGGAGGTCCGGGTCGTTCTCCTGCTGCGTGAAGCGATGGTGCACAAGGTGATACTGCCGGTAAGGTACAACGGACGCACCCATCAGCGGTCGGTTCAAGAACCACTCGGCGGCCCAGTCATTGAATTTGCGATTTCGGAACAGGATGTGGTGCGCGGCATCGTGACTGATGACGCCGAGACCCAGTTGCCTTGCGCCCACGATCATGATGCCCAGCAGGATGGTGACAGGGTTGGTCCAGATGGCACACACCACCCAGACGGCAAAGATCGTCGCCCAACAGTGGGCGATGAGCAACGCGCCACGGACATCAGAGATCCGGCTCAGCTCGCGTATCTCTTCCTTCGAGAAAATGTCGCGGGCACGCTGGACAGGCGCCGCGTCAACAGTGGGTTCGGTAGCGTTCATGCGCTGATTCTAGCCCCGGGACGCTTCAGGCGGCAATCGTGCCCCGGGCCATCACCGCGGCAGGCGCCTCGAATGTGGCCAGATCTTCGAGCGGGTCAGCCTCGAGGAAGACCAGGTCCGCCGCAAAGCCCCGCGCAATGCGGCCGACACGGTCGCCGATACCGATTGCGGTCGCGCAATCGATCGTCGCGGCCCTCAGCACTTCGGCGTTACTCATTCCGGTGAAGTGGGCAAAGATCGGCAGCGCGGCGCCGAGGTGGTGATGGAATACATTCGGGATACCGGCATCGGTCGATGTGATGAATCCGGCACCGAGGGCTCGCAGCCTGGCGAAATTACCCTTCACCAGTTCTTCGTACTCCCCTGAACCGATACGGCGCTTCCAGCCGAGATTGATCGTTGGCGAGACAATCGCGCCGCGCCGGACAATCTCTTCGGCGACCGCCGCGTCGTAATTTCGCGCCCAGCCGGCATCGCCGACCCAGGAACAATGCTCGATCGTTCGCACACCGGCGGTCGCGGCATTGGCAATACCCGCGGTCCCGTGACAGTGGGCGGCAACGTGCATGCCATGATTGCCGGCCGCCTGCACGACGCTGGTCAACGTCGCGGTATCGAACTGTGCATCCTTCGGCGTCGAGCCCTTCGTCAGGTTGCCGCCGGTTGCCATCACCTTGATCAGATCCACACCGTGTTCGACTTGCCTCTCCAGCACCGCCAATGCCTCGGTCACGTCGCTCGCTTCGCCGCCCCAGAAATGGCAGTGTCCGGAGACCGAGGTAATCGGTTGCCCGGAACACAGCAGTCGCGGTCCGGCCACTTCCCCCGAGAGGATCGCGTCGCGTACGTCGAGTTCGATCCATTGTCCGCCGCCCAGGTCCCGTGCGGTCGTGATGCCGGCGTCGAGCATCTGCCTTGCCCGCTCGATCATTTGCGCCATCAACGTTTCCCGGTCGAACTTGTCCTGGTCGAGCGGATTGCTGATTTCAGGATTGAGGCAGAGGTGAACATGCGCGTCGATGAGCCCCGGTGTGACAAACACGCCACCCATATCGCGACGATCCGGTCCCGGCATCTCGCCTGCCGTACCCAGCGCAACGATAACGCCGTTTTCCACTTCGATCGCATCCGCATCGACCAGGCCGAGCACGGGATCAATGATCTTCAAGTTGGTCAGAATCGTCATAAGCGGCCCCTATCTGCGATTGTCACTGTAAACAAACACCGTCGACGCCGCAAAATTGAACACGCTGGCGACTCCCACGCCCGACACCAATGCCAGTATGCGGTAATGATCGAAGAAGGCCACGCGCATCGTAAGGAAGTAGTACACGCCCCAGTTGATCGTGAACCCGACGATGCTCATGCCCACGAATTCGAACCACTGTTTCGCTCGCGGTCGCTTGCGCCTGTCCCCGAACGTCATCCTCCGGTTGATCGCCCAGTTCCAGCTTACCGCCGGCCAGAAGGAAATCGCCCGCGCGACCTGGTGGGGGGCCCCGAAGCCTTGCACAAGGTAGTAGACCGCCACATCAATCACGAAGCCACTGGCGCCAACGGCACCGAAGTGAATGAATTCCGCCACACCGCCGAATTTGCGCAGGTAGAGTCGCCGCAGGTGACGCAAGTAGTTGAACTGCTGGGCCAGCGTCATCTTGCTCTCGCCACGTGCCCTGTCGGCGAACTCGATGGGCACTTCGACGATTGCGTCAAAGTTGCCGCGCACCATGAGTTCCAGCCCGATCTTGTAGCCAATGGGTCGAAGCTTGGCCCGGTCGCCGAGCCGATCGCGATTGAACAGGAAGAATCCCGACATCGGGTCATTGCACTTCACGAGCGGTCGGGCGAGCACAGTTGCAAACGTCGAATTCAAAAATCGCCACACACTCCACTCCCGGTCGAAAGTGCCCCCCTCGACATAACGGCTGCCGATGACGAATGCGCCCGGCGTTTCCTTCAGCCTGGCCAACATCGCTGGAATGCGCTCCGGCGGGTGTGAGAGGTCCGCATCCATCACAAGGACTGTCGAAGACGTTGCCGCTTCAATGCCATCGATGACGGACCACGAGAGATCTCGCGGTTTTCCGGCGCGCGATATCATCCTGACCGGATACTGCGCCGACAGCGATCGCACGACATCCTCGGTACCGTCGTCCGAGCTGTCGTCGACGATGACGAGTTCGTAATCCACACCGGCCAATGCGGCGCTGACGCGTGCATTGAGCTCCGGAAGGTTTTCCGCTTCATTCAGGGTCGGGACGATGATCGTGAGCAACCTACTTCTCCCCGCACGTCAAGGTGGCGTCCGACAAGGCCCGCAAGCGGCAGCGTGCCGGATTGTCGGGCGAAGGCCAGGCGGCGACAGATTGCCTGAAATACCGCGCCGCGGTCGGCTCGTCGGCGGGCGAGCGCAACTCGATTCGTCCTCGAATTTCATATAGCGCCGCAATCGCATCTCTCGTCGCGTAAGGCGGAATTTCTCGCCCGGCATCATCTGCCAACGCCGAGAGTGCATCCCGGCTCGCCGTACCGAGTTCGAGCATCTCCGAAAGCGCGACCAGCTTGCCCGGAAAGGTTTGCATCAGGTCACTCCGCACACGCGATATAGCCGGCGTCACGTCCGCGGGGTGTTGGACGCCATAACCGACGTAGAGTCTCGAGAAGCGAATCAGTGCATTGAACACGAAATGTTGCTCATGATTGTCGAATGCGAGGTCCTGTCGATACACACGCACGAGCAAGTGTACCAGTGGTTCGAATTGCGGCAGGAACCCGAATGTGGACGCCTTTGCCCCCGGGTCGTATCTCACGAAGGCGCCATAATCGACGTAAGGATAGAGCAACGGGGACATAAAGTAGACCGGCCGGCCCTCCCTGCTTGCCTTCCTCGCGAAGTCGATGAGTACCTGCTTTTGCTCCGCACCCGGGACGAATGGAGACGCAAGTCGATTGGAAAAGACCAGGTTGTCCCGGTCACGCAACTCCACATCCGGCCTCAGACCTTCAACATAGTGCAGGTAGCCGAAG
>JAGRIN010000213.1 GCA_020443245.1 Pseudomonadales bacterium | reverse complement strand
GCGGTTGCCCGTGAGGCACCGGTTGCGGAACGCTACTCGTTGGAAATGGAAGCGCTCGAAGGTATTGGGGAGATTGTGGAAGTCGACGGCAGCAGCCCTGCTTCGTTTATCGCGGGTGCGCGGGACGCGGATGCACTGATTACGTCGTGGGGAATTCACATCGACAAGCAGGTCATCGCCGGGCTCGAAAAATGTGTAGTGATCGGTGTCGGCAGCGTCGGCGTCGATATGGTCGATGTGGACGCTGCGACCGAGGCAGGCATTGTCGTGACCAACGTGCCGGATGTTTTCATCGAGGAGGTTGCCGATCACACGATGATGCTGCTGCTTGCGACCGCACGACGCGTCAAGCTGATGGACAAGATGACCCGTGAAGGCGACTGGTTCAAGGGGCGGCCTGTCCTGAACGAGATTCCGCGCCTTTGGGGGCAGACACTCGGCCTGATTTCCTTTGGCAATGTTGCGCGGGCAGTTGCCCGACGGGCGAGGGCGTTCGGGATGCACGTGATTGCGTACGACCCCTACGTTACCGAACTCAAGATGACCGGCGAGGGCGTTGAGCCTGTTTCGTACGGTGAACTGCTGGAACGCTCCGACTACGTCTCGGTCCATCCCGGGCTGAACGAGGGCACGCGTGGCATGCTCAGCACGAAGCAATTCCGGATGATGAAGAACACGGCGTGCGTGATCAACTGCGGCCGCGGTCCGGTGATTGACGAGAAGGCCATGATCACGGCGCTGCAGGAAGGCCAGATCGCTGCGGCGGGACTTGATGTCCTGGAGCAGGAGCCGCCTTCCCCTGACAACCCGCTGCTGGCCATGGACAACGTGATTATCACACCGCATGCGGCCTCCGCGACGACGCGGATGCGACCTGAAACTCGCCGCCGGGTCGGCCGGGAAGTCGCACTGGCCTTGTCCGGCAAGTGGCCGCTCAGTTGCGTCAACCCGTCAGTGTTGCCGCGGGTCGACCTCGAACGCTGGCAGCCGTACCCGATGGATCGCGGCCCCAATCGCTAAGGAGAACGTATGAAAGTAGCAAGCGCCATTGCCGAGGTACTGAAGAAGGAAGGGGTGAAGTTCATCATTGGATATCCCGTCAATCCCATCATCGAAGCGGCCGCCGAAGCGGACATCCGAACGATTATCGTTCGCCAGGAACGGGTGGGTTTGCACATGGCCGATGCGGTGAGCCGGCTGAGCTCGGGCGACGATATCGGTGTGTTCGTGATGCAACATGGCCCGGGCGCTGAGAATGCCTTTGGGGGCGTTGCGCAGGCTTACAGTGAATCGGTGCCGATTCTCGTGATGCCCGCAGGGTACCAGCGAAGACTCGCCAACTACTTCCCCAACTTCAACTCGACCCTCAACATGAAGCACATTACCAAGTGGGCCGAGCCGATCACCATGGGCAAAGCCCTGCCGGAAGTCATGCGACGTGCATTCTGGCAACTTCGGAACGGACGGGGAGGTCCGGTACTGGTTGAAGTGCCGCTCGATGTGTTCCGGGAAGAGGTCGACGATGATTTCGAATACGTGCCGAGCTTCAAGACCCGTACGGCGCCGGACCCGGCGCATATCCAGTCGGTCGCCGAAGTGCTCGCGCATGCCGAACATCCGGTGATCTATGCGGGCCAGGGCGTGCATTACGCCAAGGCGTGGCCGCAGCTGAGGGAACTCGCCGAATCGCTCAATATTCCCGTTACGACGAGTCTGGAAGGCAAGAGCGCGTTCCCCGAAAATCACCCGCTGTCGCTAGGCTCTGGCGGTCGTGCCCTGCCGCGCGCGGTGCACGAGTTCCTCCAGGAAGCGGACGTCATCTTCGGAATCGGGTGCAGCTTTGCGCTCACCGGATTCGGCATCCAGATGCCGAAAGGCAAGACGATCATCCATGCAACGCTGGACCCCATGGACCTGAACAAGGATGTGCCGGCGCAGCACGTGCTCACCGGTGATGCCGCGCTGACACTGGAAGCGCTGAACCTCGAACTCTCCCAGATGATGACGCGCGCCGGTTCGCGCGCCGATGTCGCCGATCGCATCAAGGAGGTCAAGGATTCGTGGTTGCAGGAATGGATGCCGAAGTTGACCAACAATGAGGCGCCGCTTTCCCCGTATCGTGTGATCTGGGATCTCATGCACACGGTCGACCTGGACAACACAATCATCACCCACGATGCTGGCAGTCCGCGGGACCAGATCTCCCCGTTCTGGGAAGCGCGGGCTCCCCTCAGCTACATCGGTTGGGGAAAGACCACACAACTCGGTTACGGACTTGGGCTTGCGATGGGCGCGAAGCTCGCAAGACCCAAGGCGTTGTGCATCAACGTCTGGGGTGACGCGGCGATCGGCTTTACGGGCATGGACTTCGAAACGGCAGTTCGCGAACGCATCCCGATCCTGTCGATATTGTTCAACAACTTCTCGATGGCGATCGAAATCCCGATCATGCAGGTCGCCACAGAAAAGTACCGCTCGACTGATATTTCGGGCAATTACGCCGATATGGCCAAGGCGTTTGGTGGTTACGGGGAACGCGTGACGGAGCCGGACCAGATCGTCCCGGCGATCAAGCGCGGCATCGAGGCGACCCGCAACGGCCAGGCAGCGCTGCTCGAGTTCATTACCGACAAGGAGATCAAGATCTCGACGTTCTAGCCGCGTCGCGCCAGGTAGCCTGAGTAAAGCCAGGTGAGGAAGCGTTCGACGCCATGCTTTGTGTGCTCGCTGCGAAGCGAGGCGAACATGTCGAATGCGTGCTGGCCGCCCTCGATTTCGGCGTAGCTGACGGGGCTTTGGGAAGCCGCGCGCAGCGCGGCAACGAACTCCCGGGCTTCTTCAACCGGGACAAGCGTGTCCTTGTCGCCGTGGATGACGAAGAATGGAGGCGCCGTGGCGAGGTTTCGATGAAGGGGCGATGCACGCTCGTAGGCCTCTTTATTGGTAGACCTGGGAAGTTTCATCAGCGATCGCTCGAACAATTCCTGCTGGGCGCCGTGGTGTTGGTGTCCATGTGTATCCAGCAGGTCGTAGACACCATAGAACGGCACGGCGCCCTGGACTGACGTATCGAGGTCCTCGAACCCCGGCTGGAACTCCGGGTCGTTGGCTGACAGCGCGAGCAGTGCGCAGAGGTGCCCGCCGGCGGAACCGCCCGTCACGACGACAAAGTCCGGGTCACCTCCCCAGGAAGCGATGTGCTGCTTGATCCACCGCAGGCCTTCCTTGCAGTCGATGATGTGGTCGGGAAACGTTGCGCCGGGGCACAAGCGGTAGTCGATGCTGACGGCGACCCATCCCCGCTCGGCCATGTGTGACATCAGCGGCAGCGCCTGGTGATTCTTGTCGCCCATTTTTTCGGTCCAGGCACCGCCGTGAATCTGCAGCAGTACCGGGGCACTCGTTAGCGGCCGCCTGGGCCGATAGATATCGAGTCGCTGGTCGTGGTGCCCGAACGGAACGTCCTTGATCACTTCCACGCCGGGCGCGACCGGCTTGAACGGGTGCTGAAGGTGTCTTCGGTCGATGGCCGAAGGGAAAGCTGCTCGAAAAGTGTCCTGTATCGTGTCCTGGTAGTCCTCGCCAAGTCCTTCAGTCAGTGCACGCTGGACTGTGCCCGCTGCGCGTTCACCCGTCAGGTAGAAGTAGCCCATTGCGAGCCAGGAGACGACGCAGGTCACGAGGCCGATGGCGCCGGCGAACCCATGGATTGCGCCGCCCCAGGCGAAGAGTGCCGTAACCGCTAACTGCCATGCGATGTGGTGCAAGGCGAGTTCGCCGACCAGCCAGCCCGTCAGGAAGCTTGCCGTCGCCACGAGTGGATAGCGATAGACGGGGTGGTAGAGGTTCCATGCGGTCCAGCCGATTGCCAGTGAGAAGAACAGGAACAGCACGGTCATCGGGTTTGAACGCCGATTGTTGATTGCGTGATTCGATGATTGCATTATTAGCAGGCAAGTTCTACCTGTCCCCTAAGGCTCCTTCGGCATGCAGAAGTCGCGAATCAACCTCATGCTCTGCATCAACGTTGCGGTGCTCTATGCGCTTGCAGCGGCGCTCATCGCGGATGCCGGCACCCTGGTCCTCGTTATCGTGGCCATTGCCATGGCGTTGTCCGTTATCGTGCCGATGTTGCTGCTCCGAAAAGGGATATCGCGCGTCGAAGACGACCTGAAGAAGCGGAGCAACGAACTCAAGGTTGTTCGCGACCAGCTCGAGGGAATGAAGTCCCATATGGCCAAGGTCACGACGGTCGATGACCTGACCGGCTGCTACAACAATCGCCACTTCATGGAGCTTTTGACCCAGCATCGGGCGATGTCCGAGCGGGGCAGTTACCTGTTCACCCTCATCGTCGTCCAGGTTGACCAGTTCGCCGATATCGTCGACCTGCAGGGGCTGGGGCGCGGAAACGAGGTTCTGCAGCTCTTTGCAAGGATCGTCAAGGCGGCACTACGCGAAGTCGACGTGCTGGCGCGTCTCGAAGCGGACAAGTTCGGCCTCATCCTTTCCGGCTGCTCGGAAGAAGACGCGCTCATCATCATTCATCGCATCAGCCAGCTCATCGGCCAGATCCAGGTCAATGAAGATGACGATATCAAGGTGACTGCCTCCGGTGGATTGACGTCGTTCCATGGCACTGAAACCCCGGATGACCTCATCGCACATGCCGAGCAGGCGCTCGAGTTTGCGATCGAGCAGGGCCGTGATCGCGTTGCAGGTTACCTTTACGCCGAGCCGGAGGCCAGTTCAGAGGAAGGTTGATCCCGGTACGCCGCTAGAAGCGAGGCCCCCCGCTCTCGGCGGCATAGAGCCGTGAAAGCACGAGCTTCGTCATCAATTCCACGTGATCGTCCGAGGCGCCAAGCGCCGGTACATAGGTAAATTGTTCGCCGCCGGCCTCCATGAAGATTTCCCGGTTCTCCACTTGTATCTCGTGCAAGGTTTCGAGGCAGTCGGTTGCGAACCCGGGGCAGGCGATCACGACGCGCTTCGTCCCCTTGCCCGGTAGCGACGCCAGCGTTTCGTCCGTGTAGGGCGTGAGCCACGGGGCAGGACCGAACCGGGACTGGAAGGTGATGAGCCATTGGTCGTCGGCGAGTCCAAGGTTATGCGCGAGCGTCTCGGCCGTTGACCGGCAGCGGTCTGGATAGGGATCGCCTGCGGCTTCCTGGGATTTGGGGATCCCGTGGAACGAAAAGATCATCTTCGCGCCGTTGTCCAGATGATGCGCCTGGTCCTCGAGCGTTTTGGTCAGCGCGTGAATGTAGTCACTCTGTTCACAGTACTCGTCGACAAAGCGGATGTCGCCGACCACCGCGCGCCGTGCGAGTACCTTTGCCATTTTGTCGTAGACTGCCGCGGTGGTTGCCGCCGAGTACTGCGGGAACAGTGGGATGACCATCAGGTCCCGGATTTCCTCGCGATCAAAGTGATCGAGCGCATCCGCAATTGATGGATTGCCGTAGGTCATCGCGGGCGTAACGCGTACTTCGCGGCCCAGTTGCATGTTGGCGAGGCGGGTGCCGAGCGCACCGGCGAGGGCCGCCGTATCGGTCCGGATCGGCGCGCCTTCTTCGCTCCAGATGTACGCGTACTTCTCGACGAGCTTGCGTGGACGAAACGGGAGAATGAACGCGTACAGGATCGGCAGCCAGGCGGCACGCGGTATGTTGACGACGCGAGGGTCCGACAGGAACTCACGCAGATATCGGCGAATCGCCGTCGGCGTCGGTTCGTCTGGTGTGCCCAGGTTGACCAGAAGAATGCCGAGTGGACCGGATTGCTTGCTCAAACTTGTGCCTTCGATGGTTTGCCTGGCTTGTTACGACGCATCGGCGCCGATGGTTCTGTCCACTTTACCGAAACCGCAGGCGCCGGTCAGTGACTCGCACCGAACAGGCGAACGAGATCATCGTATTGGAAGGGCTTCGCGATGAATCCCGTCAGGTGCGCGCGGAGCGTGGGGTCGTCGATCTCGCCCCGCGAATACCCGCTCGTCATATAGGCATCGGCAGAT
>JAGRIN010000212.1 GCA_020443245.1 Pseudomonadales bacterium | reverse complement strand
AAGATGCGCAAGCTGATAATCACTAATATTAGAACATAATCTCAATTTTTGTTGACTATGTAAAATCCTTATGTATGAATTATGACGGTCACACAGTGACCAATGACAATTCCAAGGGGGAATCCAACAATGAGAATCCGTTCGAAGATGCCGGTCGGGCTCCGACCTGCAGTGGTCATGCTGTCCGCGCTGGGTGTGGCAGCACCTGTTCAAGTCCGGGCCGATCAGTCCATGGACGTCGAAGAAGTGATCGTCACAGCGCGCAAGCGCCAGGAGCGACTACAGGACCTGCCAGGGTCGGCAGCAGCGATCACAGAATCGATGATTGACGACACCGGTCCGATCAGGAGCCTGCGAGATGTGACAGACCTCATACCCGGCATTACGCTGGTCGAGGCGGCAAGCTCCGATTTGATGGAGCCAAGTATTCGCGGCGCCGGCCAATCGCGTAACCGCTCGTCGGTGTCGGCGACAGGTTTCTATCGCAACGGTGCGTACTTCGCGAGCCAGAGCCTGGGCGGCCGCAACTTTGCGCGCATGGACACCTACGATGTGGAGCGCGTCGAAGTGCTGCGCGGACCGCAAGGCGCGCTGTACGGCCGGAACGCACTCGGTGGCGCCATGAATATCATCTCACGCCGCCCGGGCGACGAACTCGACTTCAATATCACGGGCGTGGCAGGTGAACTAGGCTATGCGGGTGTCGACGCGATCGTCAACGTGCCCGTCAACGACACGTTCGGCATTCGTGCGAGCTACGTGCACGACGAGCGTGACGACGGGTTCTATAAGGACATCAATGGCAACCCGATCGACACGACCTCGTTTGATCACGCCAGGATTGGCATGCAATGGAAACCGAGTGATGCACTGAAGGTCTACTACTCATTCGATGACTCGACTGAGGACTATGAACCCGGCATCCGGCAACGATTCCGTGCAACGCAGACGGACCTGTTCCAGACCACGATCAACAGTGAACACGTCGCAACGTCGGACATCACCAACCACGCGTTGACGATCGACTACGCTTTGGACAAGGGGGTCTTCACCTCAGTAACCAATCGTCGTGACCGTAGCGTGTACCGCATTGTGGACGCAGACTATACGCTCGCAAACGCCAACCTGGCTTCAACGGCGATGAGAAAGACCGAGACCTTTGTCGATGCGGGAATCTTCTTCCAGGAATTCCGCTGGACCTCCACACTCGGCGGACCGCTTGAGTACCTGGTCGGCGCAGACTACTACTCGATGTGGACCAAGGAATATATCGATCCGTTCTCCGCAGGCGGCCAGACCGTGGCAACCTCCGGCATCAGGGACTGGAAGACAAACGAGGATTCATGGGCCGTCTATGGCTCGGTCGATTACAACTTCACGAACATCCCACTCTCGTTGTCCGCAGAGATTCGCTACGCGAGCGACGCGATCGACGGCTACGTCAACACAGTGACGCCGAACATCTCGCCGATTCCGATCCTGGACGTCACGGCAGACAAGAGCTACTCGAACCTGCCGTGGGGCTTCACTGCGTCCTGGCGATTCGAGAGTGTGCCCGCGCCGGTCACAGAAGCCATGGCTTACTTCAAGTATGGCTCCTCGTATCGCCACGGCGGGCTCAACCTCGGTGCCGGCAGATCCACCGACGCCTATCCGACTGTGCCGATCTACAACGAGGAAGACTCCGACAGCTACGAGATCGGTTTGAAGACGGCCTGGTTCGACGGCATGCTGAAACTGAACGGTTCAGCCTATCTTGTGTACTACAACGACTTCCTCGACACGACGACGAACGGTTGCCCGGCGCTCTGCCCATACCTGGACCCTGTCACGGGTGATTCGCTCGGCTTCGATGCCAACGGCGACCAGATCACCATGAACGGTTCCGGACAGCCCGGCCTCGAGTCTCCCGAAGCGTTCTTCATCGACAATGTCGGAAAGATCGACGCGTGGGGTGTTGAAATCGAGACGAACCTCAACATTCCCGTTGGCCCCGGCCGCTTTATCAGCAATATCGGTTGGTCGCGGCAGATGGGTGAGGTCACGGAAATCGCTCCTTCGGTTTCGCCTGCGGAGGCTGCCCTGCTTGGGGTGCCGCTCAACTTCGTGCGGCCGCAGCAGCTCAAGGCCAACCTGACATGGCGCCAGCCAGTGCCGATTCCCGGACTCATGAGCCCGGTGTTCAAGGCAACCATCGTGTACACCATGGAGCACGGCGGATACAGCAGTCTCTCTGCGAACTCGCTCGGCCTCGACGGCGTCGATCGAATGGATGTACGCGTCGGCGTGGACTCCGATCACTGGAGCTTCACGATCAACGGCTCGAACGTGCTGGATGAGCAGTACTTCCCGGATCGGACCGGTACCTTCTTCCGGGTCAATGACCCCGCGTACTACTACGCGGAAATAAGCTGGCGCTATCGCTAAAGGATAACGTCCAATCCCCCCGGGACGTGTTGACACAAGGACGTGTCGTTTTTCTCGCCCGGGGGCACTTCTGCCCTATCTCAATCACCGAGAATTGCCGACCGGAGACACTCGCATGTCGTTGCGCTCACTCACTCTCATCCTCCTGGCATTGGCTACCCTGCTCGTTCTTCCAACAGCAGGCGCCGATTACCTGGCCCCGGAACTTCGGGCCAGCGTGGAAAAACTGAAGGCCGACTATCGCGCGGCGCCGACAAGGCCCGAAACCTACCCCGCGCGGGCCCGGGTTGCCTGGGACTGGCTCAACGCCTATGCGATGACCGGCAAATCCGTTCCGGTCAATATCACTACCGCCGTACGGCCGGTGGTCCCCGAACGGGTCAGGCGAGGCGACCTGCGCAACCTCGATTATTATCTTGAAGAACTGATCCTCCTCGACGAGGAACCGGATGCGCTCGGCACGCTCACCGCCGACCTCGGTCCTTTCGAATCGCGTACCTTTGTCGAGATCCACCAGCGTTATACGGTGGGAAAACGCAATATCAAGCAAGGCGGTGGTTTCGTTATCGCGCACCACTTCATGCCCGGCTATGGCGCGTTCCAGGTGACAGACCCGGCAGGCAAGAACTACGTCACAATCACCAGCGACAACCAGGAAGTCAGGTTTGCACCCGATGCTGTGCCCATCGCCGGCATGCATGGCGGTTTTCGCGGCGCCGCGCCAGGACTCGCATTCCGTGTTACCGCGGGCGAACTGAAAACCGGGGATACGGTGACGGTTACCTACGGCGATCGTAGCGGCGGTGGACCCGGGCTCCGCATGGGACCCGCCTCCACCGACTTCCTGCCGATTCCGATCTATGTTTCGTTCGACAATTCCGACCATGCCTACGCCCTGCCGATCCAGCCGATCAAAGTGAGCGGCACGGACATCGACGCGGTCCACATTTTCGTTCCGTCTGTCGTTCGCCCGGGGGAAGCGTTTGATATTTCGGTGCGTGCGCAGGATCGATACTACAATCGCGCCAAGGCGCCGATTCCTCCTCTCAACGTGATGGTCAACGGTAAGCCCTTCAAGTCGTTGCCGCAGACCGGTGACGCGATCACAATTATCAAGGGCGCCAGGTTCGACGAGCCCGGGGTCTATCGCTTCAGCGCCACCAGCGCTGACGGCCAGATAACCGGCGTGAGCGATCCGATGCTGGTCTCAGCCGATGCGCGCAAGATCTATTGGGGCGACACGCACGGCCATTCCGGCTTTGCTGAGGGCATCGGCACACCCGACCGTTTCATGCAGTGGGCCAAGGAGGATGCCAGGCTCGATTTTGTCACCCATTCCGAGCATGACATCTGGATGGATGACTTCGAGTGGAACAAGCTGATCAACAACGTCGAGAAATACTCCGAGCCGGGCCGATTCATTGCCTACCCCGGTTACGAGTGGACCGCCAGGAACATCTACGGCGGACACCACAACGTGTTGTTCCGCAACACGAAGGACCGGAGGCGCATCCCAACCCAGTTCTATCCACTGCTGTCCGATCTCTACCAGGGACTCCGCGACAATTATGATACCGACGACGTGCTCATCATTCCGCACGCGCACCAGGCTGGCGACTATCGCCAGAACGACCCGACGATGGAACGACTGGTCGAGATCATGTCGCACCATGGCACATTCGAGTGGTTCGGCAAGATGTACCTGAGCCACGGCCACCAGGTCGGCTTCGTCGCCGCCAGTGACGACCATCTCAGCCAACCTGGCTACACAGGCCCATGGTCGGGTGTGATGGCACAACGGGGCGGACTCGCCGCAGTGCGAGCTACCGAGAACACACGCGACGGTATCTTCGATGCCATGAAAGCCCTTCACACCTATGCCACCACCGGCGACCGGATCATTGCCGATGTCACATTGAACGGTGCAGAAATGGGCGAACGAACCGCTTTTGCCGAGACTCGCAAAATCGAAGGCCGCGTGATCGGCACCGCCCCGATCGATACGATCACCATCGTGAAGAACGGCCAGGATATCTGGCACCGCGATTACCTGACAGCGCAATCCGGCCGCTACAAGGATACCGAGCACTTCTATGTGAGTTTCGAGAGCCCGTCTGTTCCGATGAATCCGAACGACAATCCACGCGGCGCGCGTAGCTGGATTGGCACGCTCGAGATCACCGGCGCCGAGATCGAATCGTTCGAGGCCACTGACTTCTTCAATCCCGACCTGAATGTGCTGAAGCGCGACGAGAAGAACCCCGGCCTGATCCATTTTGCTACCGGATCACGCGGCGACGTCAGTTCGATCAAGTTGACACTGCGCAACGTAAAGCGGAGTGCCAAGGCCCTGATCAACATCGAACCTGCACTCGAATATGGCAGCCCGACAGTGTTCCGCCCGTCAAAAACGACGCCGGCCTCTTCAGTTACACTCAGGTTCAAAGACATCGACGACGGCCAGGTCAGTGAGATCCTGCCGTTCGACATCTACGATGACCGCATCACGTTGAGACGCGTCATTGAAGACGGGCCAGATGATGTTTCATTCAGCTTCGAAGACCAGGGCAACCTGCAGGGTGACTACTACTATGTTCGCATCAAGCAGGCGAACGATGCGTCGGCCTGGACAAGTCCGATCTGGGTGGGCGGCTTCCCGCACCAGTAAGAGAGCGTGTCGATGCGTACCAGTAACGCGATAGCACTTGCGGTGCTCCTGCCGCTGGCCGCTTGCAGTCACATGCAACCGCCTGCATCGGCGGACAAGCCGAATATCGTGTTCATCCTCGCAGACGATCTCGGCTACGGGGACACCGGCGTCTACGGGAGCACCGTCATCAGGACGCCGCACATCGATGCACTCGCTGCTGACGGTGTGCGGATGACCGAAGGCTACGTGTCACACCCCGTTTGCAGTCCGTCCCGTGCCGGTCTCATGACCGGCCAGTACCAGGAACGTCACGGCTGGGAATTCAACCCGGCCGGACGCGATGCCCAAAGCGGCATGAACACGTCGGTGCGCACCATGCCGATGGAAATGAAGTCACTGGGATATGCCACAGGAATGATCGGTAAGTGGCACCTCGGGACACAACGACAATATCACCCCCTCTCACGTGGATTCGACGAATACTTCGGTGTCCTCGAGGGCGGCACCACATACATCGACTCCCGGGAACCGGGTGTGGAGTATGGCTCGCTGCACGGCGAGCATGGTCCGACCGAACGCCCGAACCAACTCTACCGGGGATTCGAGCCCGTAGAAGTCGATCGCTACGTCACGGACGTCTTCACCGAAGAAGCCATTGCCTTCATCGATCGCCACAGGCACGAACCGTTTTTTCTCTACCTCAGCCACATCGCGCCCCACACACCACTGCAGGCGACCGCAAAATACCTGGATCGGTATCGCGACATCGCGGACGAGCGAACGCGTGTCTATGCCGCAATGGTGTCGGCACTCGATGACAGTGTCGGGGCCGTCGTCGCGGAGCTCAAGTCACTGGGTATGTATGAAAACACCCTGATTGTCTTCATGAGTGACAATGGCTGCGCCTCATACGTCAGGGGTGCCTGTTCGAATGCGCCCCTCACAGGCTTCAAGCGATATCACCAGGAAGGCGGCATTCGAGTACCCTTGCTTGTTT
>JAGRIN010000211.1 GCA_020443245.1 Pseudomonadales bacterium | reverse complement strand
CGTGCTGAGGTCCACCGCACGCCCGGTGTGGTGCTCGCTGTAGCCGGGCGCCGCATTCACCGCCAGGATTTGGGAAAGCGACTGACCGCGTTCGAGTTTGTTGCGAATCAGTCCGGCCTGGTATTCGACCGAGCGAAAGGCGCTGACGAGTTCCAGGATGATGCCGTCCTCCAGCGCGGTCGTGCGCATTGCGGTCCACGCGGCGGCGGCACCGGGGACGAGATATTGAGGCCGGTCGAACATGTCGTTCTCGACACTGACAAGATCGGTCGCTTCTTCCTGCAGGGGCATGTTGCCCACATCAGGCAGGCTCCCGTTCCCGAGTTCCATCAGGACTTCCCGGATGCGCGCTTCGTAGTTCACAGGCTCATGACACCAAGAAGCAGCGCTGTCAGCAACCCGAAGATGAACAGCACGTTGTAGAAAATACCCAGCACGCAAAACTTCACGAATGTGAGGAACCAGCCCTCTCGATAGACGGTCCGCAGGCTCAGGAACAGGTAGATCGGAATCCATGCCTGTATCGCCGTCCTGAGCCACCCGAATATGGCACTCGTATCTTCGGCCAGGATGATGAACGTGTTGAAGATCAGGATGACGAACATGAACGAGTGGTTGTGCACGGCAAGCACGAGATGTTGGGTGTAGTACTTGCCGGACGTGAAATAGACCACTTTCAGGACGATCGCGAACAGCGGCAACAGCAGGAACATGACCGGCGGCGCGACGTCGATCAGCGCGGCAATGAAGCCGCCGGGATCGTCTTTCAACATCTTGCCAGCCTTATTGAACTGCAACTTCAGGCGATCCTTGATCGCGGTTGCCGTCCCGGGATCGAACGGCATCTGTATCTCGTCTATGCCCTTCGCCAGTTCGACCTGCCACTCTGCATCGCCGGATTTGGTCTTGCCGTCGGCGGTTGCCTGGACATCCGCCTGGCCATTTGTCTGAGCATTCGCCTGAGCCTCCGCCTGGGTCTTCTCCTGCGCCTTCGCGGCGGCGAAGTCCTCGATTGCCTTGATGTCGCCGGTAGCCTTCGCGTTCTTGAGTGTCTCCATATCGGCGGGATCGATATCGTCTCCATCGATATAGATCCCGTTCGGGTGAATCAGGCTGCCGGGCTCGCTGACGAAGTCTTCGACCGACAGCACAAAGAAGAACACCACGCTCGCGATGAGGTAAAGCCGCAGTGGCGGCACGTAGCGGGCGCGGCGACCGGCAAAGTATTCGACGGTCAGGAAGCCGGGCCGGAAGAGCAGGGCGAACAACGTTCTCGCCGTTCGTGAGTCGAACGAAAAGACGTCGTCGAACGCTTCGGCCACGAGCGTGAAGAAGAATCGATCAATCGGCTTCTGGCTCTGGCCGCACGCAAAGCACCAGCGACCGTACAGCGTCGCATGGCAGTTCGGGCACGTGCCCGCGTGCTCGCCGGCATGTGGGGAATCCGGCAAGGTATTCGCGGTGCCCGCGATCGGGGATTGTTCGGCCAAGTCGGCTTTCCCCTCAGATCAGGAAAGCCGATATGGTATCACGCGACAAATCGTGTCAGGTGATGGTCCGTGTTCCCGAATTGCGAGTCGATGATCGCCAGTCGCTTGAAGTAGTGCGCGATCCGGAGTTCTTCGGTCATCCCCATGCCGCCATGGAGTTGCACGGCATTCTGGCCGACGAATCGAGAGGATTTGCCGATCAGGTACTTGAGCGCGTGAATGGTCCGCTGCGTTTCGTCCGATCCCTGGGTTTCCAGCATCGTCGCCTTCATCGTCAGTGACTTCGCGAGCGAGTGTTCCATGAACATCTCCGTCATCCGGTGTTTCAGCACCTGGAACTCGGAGAGTGGGTGATCGAACTGCACGCGCTGCTTCGTGTACGCGATGGTGTCGGTATAGAGTTTTTCCATCGCGCCGACGGACTCCGCGGCGAGCGCGAGGATTGCGCGATTCGAGACGGCCTCGAGCACATCGTGTCCGCTGCCTTCTTTGCCGACGATGGCGGAAGCCGGCACCTTGACGTCTTTCAAGGTCACTTCCGAGGCTCTCAATCCATCGACAGTGGGATAGTCGTCGCGGGAAATGCCGTCGGCGCCGGCGTCGACCAAAAAGACCGTGATGCCGGCTTCATCGCTCACGTCGCCACTGGTTCGCGCCGATACGAGCATGCGGTCGGCGGAAGCGGCATTCAACACCACGGACTTGGTACCGCTCAGTGTGTAGAAGTCGCCGTCCTTGGTCGCGGTCGTCGCAACGTGATCGAGATTGTGATGGGCGCCTTCCTCAGCATAGGCAAACGTCGCGATGATGCTGCCGTCGATGATGCCCGCAAGCACTTCGGCTTTCTGGTCCGCGCTGCCGAATTGCGAGAGGGCGCTACCTGCCAGTACTACCGTAGGGAAAAACGGCTCCACCACGAGTCCCTTGCCGAATTCTTCCATCAGGATCATGGTGTCGACGGGCGACCCGCCCAGGCCGCCGTCTTCTTCGGCGAACGGCATGGCAAGCCAGCCGAGTTCCGCAAACTGTTTCCAGTTGTCGCGGCTGAAGCCTTCGTCGGTTGCCGTGAGTTTGTTGCGCTCACTGATGTCGTAGTTGTCTTCGATGAACTTCTGCACGCTGTCGCGCAGCATCTGTTGTTCTTCGGTGTATGAGAGATCCATGCTGCTTCCCCTTAACCCAGGCCGAGGACGTTTTTGGAGATCACGTCCTTCTGTACTTCGCTCGCGCCGCCGTAAATCGTCGTCGCGCGTCCGCCGAGATAGGCGCTCATCGCGCCCTTGGCGAACTTCGGCCCGGCTGCCTTGTTGCCCCAGACCGCGGCGTAGACTCCGGCCGCTTCGAGGTTGAGTTCCTGGATACGCTGCTGGATTTCCGTTCCCTTCAGTTTCAGGATCGATGATTCCGGGCCAGGGCTACCGCCCGCGGCAACCGAGGCCAGCGTGCGCAGCTCGGTGAATTCGAGTGCAAGGAGTTCAGCTTCCAGCGCACCCAGCTTGTTCCGGAACGCAGGTACGTCGAGCAGCGTGCCGTCGCCCACTTTGATGCTGGCGGCGTTTTCCTTCGCCTTCTCCAGCGCCAGCACGGAGTTCTGGATGCCGGCGAGACCGGTGCGTTCGTGGGCGAGCAGACCCTTCGCGTAGGTCCATCCCTTGCCTTCTTCACCCACGCGGTTTTCGACTGGCACTTTGACATCAGTGAGGTAGACCTCGTTGACGGTGTGGCTGCCGCCGAGGGTGATGATCGGCCTGACCTCGACACCGGGCGAATCCATGGGGAACAGCAGGAATGTGATGCCTTCCTGCTTTGCGCCAGCGCTCGAGGTGCGGGTGAGGCAGAAGATCCAGTGTGCAATGTGCGCGAGCGTGGTCCAGATTTTCTGGCCGTTCACGATGTAGTGTTTGCCGTCTTCGGTCAGTTCCGCCTTGGTCTTCAGGTTGGCAAGGTCCGAACCTGCGCCCGGTTCAGAGTAGCCCTGGCACCAATTCACAGACCCGTCCCGAATGCCCGGGAGGAAGCGGTCCTGCTGCTCCTTGGAACCGTAGGCCATCAAAATCGGTGCGAGCATGGTAACGCCGAACGGCAATTGCGGTGGCGTGCTGTGGCGCGCCATCTCCATGTCGAAGATATAGCGCTGCGTCGGCGTGAAGCCCGGCCCGCCGAATTCCGGTGGCCATTTGGGTACATCCCAGCCGCCCTTTTCGCGCAGGGCTTTGAACCAGTCGCCACGTTTGGTCCACAGGTCCATGCCCTTCGGCAGGTTTTCCTCGATGAATGACCGCACTTCCTGCTGGAAGGCGAGATCTTCTTCGCTGAATTCGATATCCATAGTTTCGCTGTCGCTGCACTGAAAGGGGCATCATGATAGGGATTCCCCCGAGCCGAGACAATAAAGCGGTGTGCCGCAGGTCCCCGCAGATTCCCGGGAAATAGCGACAAATAATCCTTATGAATTACGCGCTCGCGAGTTCGGCGAGCCATTTCTCGGTCGGGGTATCGGCCGGAAAGAAGGTCTCGATCCGGATCTCCTGCAGGGTCACGTCGAGCGGCGTGCCGAACGTCGAGATCATCGAGAAGAATTCGAGCCGGCGCTCGCCCAGTTCGATTTCGAGCCCGAGCCAGGACCGGCCGCCACCGGCGACCGGGTTGGCATCGGGCATGTCGGGGTATCCCCTGATTTCATCGAGCAGGGCCCTGGCTTCGAAATCGTACGGATTCATCGCGAGCTCTTGCGTGAGCTGGTGGAGAAACCACGACGCGAACTCGCGCCAGTTGCGAATGAAGGGGCGAAACCCCTTCGGGTGCAGCGTCGCGCGGAGGATGTTCGGCGCACCGCCACCGATGTCGGTCCAGAGTTTCTCCATATCGACCAGGGCCGAAAACACCCGCACCGTGGCGTCGTTCGCCATCATGATGTGCCAGTTCCGGTCCACGACCAGTGCGGGATAGGCGGTGCGTTCGATCATCATCGAAAGCGCCTTGCGCGCGTGTGCGAGTTCGGTTGCGTCGATCGACCGTTCCGGAAATACCCCCGCAAAGCCCGCGGCGTTGAGCATCGCATTCTGTTCGCGCAGGGGCAGCTCCAGGGTGCCGGCGAGGAGCATCACCATCTCCCGGCTGGGCGCGGAGCGTCCGGATTCCAGAAAGCTGAGGTGTCGCTGGGATATGCCGGCGTCGAGCGCGAGGTTCCACTGGCTCAGTTTCCTGGATTTGCGCCATCCGCGTAACAGGTCAGCAAACTCCGGCGAAGCCTGGCGGGCGAGTGAACTGGTCATGGGCGTAGCCTGCGATTTGACGTGTACAGTCTACGCCGCGCGCATCATCAAAACGATTACCTCATGGGTAATGGTTCGTGCTCACTGCCTCGTGGGCAGGCATCCCGCTGAGGCGACCCGGCGCGTGAGCCGGTCACAGAATGCCGACGCTTCTTCATGGCTCCCGAAGTTGCCCACCTGGACCCGGTAGATTTCGCGCGTGCCGGCGCTGACCTGCCTGATGGTCGGCGACATCGCCCCGAGTGTCTCGGGGTCGTCATCGACGAGTTCGCGCCACAACCGGTTGGCGGCCTCCGCCGACGCCATCGCGCCGACCTGGGCTCGCCACGGCGATGCATCGGACGCTGCCGCGGGAGACGATCCATATCGAAGGGCGTTGGGCAGACGGAAATTCCACTGTTTGGACCAGGGCACGGCCGGGTCCACGGTGGTCTCGCTCTCCACCGGCTCGGCATTCAGGTCGGCAAGTTTCTCGTTTGCCCGTTCGAAGCCGGCAACCGCTGCCTTGCGCAGCCATTGCAGGGCGAGCCCGCGATCCGCCTCGACGCCCTTGCCGTCGGCATACATCTCGCCGACGTTGTACTGGGCCGGCGCATATCCCAGTTCCGCTGCCTTCATGTACCACTTGAAGGACTCGGTGAGGTCGAGCGGCACTGCCTCGCCATACTTGTACATCATGGCGATCACGCTCTGGGCACGTGCATCGCCGGACTGGGCCAGCTCCATGAATTCGGCATAGGCGGCGGGATAATTCTTGCTTCTATAGGCACTGGCGGCGGACTCGAAGTCCGCGAAGGCGGGCAGGCCGGCAAAGAGCAGGAAAAACGAAACAAGTCTTCGCATTCGACACAAACGATGTGCGCGGGATCAGCGTCAAAGCTTACACGAAACCAGTGGCCTGCTCAGCCGAAAGCGCCGACTGGCTATTCGCCTCGATTCGACGCAAGATAAGGACTCATCGGAGAAACGCCTATGTCCGGAACGATGCAAACCCGAAAGGAAGAGCAGGATTTTGAAGACAGGAAACTCCTCGAGCGCGTAGCAACCCGCGACAAAGTCGCGTTCGAGCGTCTCTACGCCCGCTATTACTCGCAGCTCAGCCGCTACCTGGCTCGCCTGCTGCGTCGCCCCGAACTCGTGGAAGAAATCGTCAATGACACGCTGTTTGTCGTGTGGGAAAAGGCGGACCGATTCGAGGGGCGCTCCAAGGTCTCGACATGGATTACCGGCATCGCGTACCTGAAGGGCATCAAGGCACTGGATCGATTGAAGACGATGCCTGAACAGTCCGCAGAGAACCTGGCGGACGTCGAGGAGATCGAGGAAACCCGCAACCTG
>JAGRIN010000210.1 GCA_020443245.1 Pseudomonadales bacterium | reverse complement strand
CGGTATAACGGCACACGGGTCATGGCAGTAGTGGGTGCGGTGCGACATGCCATCCAGGTCGCGTCGATCGGGCTCGATGCGATTGTGGCGCAAGGGCACGACGCGGGTGGCCACAATTCGCCAGTTGGCGCCATGGCGCTGATCCCGCAGGTCGTCGACGCGGCCGGGGACATTCCTGTGCTGGGTGCCGGCGGAATTGGTGACGGTCGTGGCGTGGCGGCGGCAATCATGCTTGGCGCAGCGGGCGCGTGGATTGGTACGGCGTTTTTGGCGGCGGAAGAATCCGGCATCCTGCCCCATCAAAAGCAGGCATTGGTTGAGAGCACCGAGGAAGGTACGGTGATTTCGCGGTCTGTAACCGGCAAACCGGCTCGCATCATCCGGAGCAAGTGGACCGACGCGTGGGAGCAGGCTGAAATCAAACCCTTGCCCATGCCGTTCCAGGGGATTGTTTCCGGACCGGTCATGGCGGCAGCGAGTGCGGCAGGCCGCGCCGACGTCAATCCCGGTTTTGCGGGCCAGGGGGTCGGCATGATCAGGGCGATCCGCCCCGCCAAGGAAATCTTCGATGACATCGTCGAGCAGGCGGAGCACGCATTGGGGCGCGCGACTCACTTCATCTAGCGGCGTTTACCTGATCGGTGCCGGCGACGCGGGTTACGACGTCCCACAGGATCCTGACGTATTCTTCGTAGGCGTCCACGCGCAGGTATTCATCATTGCCGTGCACACCGTTGTCTTCGCCCTGTACAACGCCCGGGCCAAATCCGTATGCCGCAACGCCGGCCGCCCGCAACTGGGCGGAGTCGGTTGCGCCCGTCAGCATCGTGGGCAGCACGACGGCACCTGGATGGCGGCGGGCGATCACTTCCTCGAATGCGCGGAACAGGGGAGACGACAGGGGCGCCGGATCGTGCGCGGGGCGTGTCACCTTCATGGGGATGACCTCGACTCTCGGGTCATTAATGATGCCGCGTATCTGCTCCCACAAGTCTTCCGGATCGACGCCCGGCAGGGCACGGATATCCAGCGTGGCCTCTGCTTCGGACGGGATGACGTTGCGCTGGTAGCCCGCGTTGAAAATAGTGGGGACGACAGAAGTTCGGATGATCGAGTAGTAGGAAGGGTTGATGTCCCGCAGGCGTTCCTGCACGTCGTCTCCCGGATTCGGTTCGAGGATTGCACGGAATACGGCGGCCTGTTCGGGCGGGCTCGTTTCCGCGAGCCGTTTGAAGAGCGTTCGGGTGGTCTCGTTGAGCGCCATGGGCAACGGTTGCCGGTAAAGGCGATCGACGGCGCCGGCGAGTACCCCGATCGCATTGTCGCGTGTCGGCACGGAGCCGTGACCGGCGTGTCCCTTGACGACGAGACGGGCCCGGCGAGGCGTCTTCTCCGCCGTCCCGATCTGGAAGCTGGAATAGCGACCGGTCTCGGGATCGATATAGCCTCGACCCCCTTCATTGATAGCGAGTTCGGCGCGTATGTCATCCAGGTGGTTGTTGACCATCCACGTGATGCCAAGGGTGCCGCCGGCTTCTTCGTCGGCAACGCCGAGGAAGATCACGTCGCGCGCGAGGGGAATCCCGAGCCGCTTGAGCGCCAGCAAAACTTCGAGTGATCCGGCGACGATACTCTTGTCGTCCGATGCACCGCGACCGAATATCTTGCCGTCGGAAACGGCGCCCTCGAACGGTTCGAATGACCAGTTGGCGCGCTCGACGGTGACCACATCGGTGTGTCCAAGCAGCAGCAACGGCTTTGCCGCGCCATTACCGCGAACGCGCGCCACAATACTGGCGCGTCCGGGCGCTGCCTCATAGATCTTCGATTCGATACCCGCTTCATCGAGACGCGATGCGAGATAGCGCGCAGCGAGGATCTCGTTGCCGGCGGGTTGAGACGTGTCCAGTTTGATCAGGTCCACGAGTGTGCGCAGGGCGTCGCGATCAAGACGATCGTAGTCGACTTCGCGCGCCATGGCCGCATTGGCAAGCCAGCTTGCCGCAAGGAAGAAAAAGAATATTCGCATGGGCGATCCGGAGACAAAACCACAGCATAGCGAACGCGTCAGGCCGATCAAGTCGCGTGATCGTTGCAGTTTGGCGTGTGACAGGACATCATCGGATCGTCCCTGTCTCGCCTGGCGCCTGTGTCATCGAAATGGATCGCTTGTTTGTCGAACCACTCAGAGAATCGCAGGCGCGAGCCATCATGGCCTGGCGCTATGATCCCCCCTACGACTTCTACGATCCACCTGATGCAGCCAGCGTCGAGATCTACGTGCGCGAGTTCCTGCGCCCGGAACTCGCGTTCCACGCGGTGCTCGATGCGTCGGGCGAGTTCGTCGGGTTCTGCTCGTTCGGCCGGGACGGCCAGGTGCCCGGATTCGATTACGACGACAAGGCGCTCGACATCGGCCTCGGTATGAAACCTGCGCTGACGGGCCAGGGATACGGCGCGGCATTTTTTGCCGAAATATTGCGATTCGCAATTGGAACATTCGGTCCCTCACACTTGCGCGTGACGGTCGCCGAGTTCAACAAGCGTGCGATGGCGCTCTACCGGCGCTTTGGATTCGAGCATCACTCGGCATTCCTTGACCGGCGCGAAAGTATTCCCTATGCGGTGATGGTACGCGAGGCGGACCCGTGCTGAGATATTGCGCCCTTGTCATACTGTTGGCGCTTTCGTTTCACGGCTTCGGACAGGTGCCTGCGCGCTATTACGCGGCGCGTGACCAGGCGCTGATTATCCTCACGCGTGAAGATTCGTACCGCGCGATCGAATTCATCGAGGGACTCGGTGAGCCTCGAGAGGTCATGGGCGTCTTCATGCTGATGAGCCGCGACCTCTATTGGGAAAACCACAACCTGCAGGCCGCGCTGGCGATCGGTCGGGCAGGCATCCATTACGCGATGTCGGCTGCGGACCGCCTTCGCGGACGCCCCGATCTCGCGCTCGAGCTTCGATCGGAAGCCAAGTCGCTTGCGTACGATTTGTCCTCGTTCTGCTGGCCAGGATGGAACGAACCCGGCATCGTGATCGATGACACGGCACTCGTGCTGGCGCAGGACCTTGCCAAGGTGAACCTCCGTCTCGCGCTGTCGCTCGGCAAGGGAAACATTCCACTCAGCCGCGCGTATTGGCTGATCGGTGCCCATCACCTCGCCGTCGATCATCATGAATCGGCGCGTCGCGCGTTCGTCGAGGGCCTCAAGTACGCTGTTGCCGCCGAGGCAAAGGAGCAAGAGTTGCTCATGCGGGGTTATGTGTACCTGTCGGACATGCTGAAGGACCCCGGCAACGATGACCTCGACCGCGAATTCGAGTTCGTGCTACGGGATTTGCAAGGCACGAAGGAGGGTGACTTCTACAAGCAGCAGCTCGAAACCGCCCGGTCGGTGTTCATTCACCGCACAGGTAATTAGCATTTGTCTCAAATTCATGAAAACGCTAGGCTTTGGAAGAGACAGGTGGAAATGCCAGCCCTTGAATAACAATAAGATGGAGCACACCTGTCGGCTCCGTGGGGTGCAGCTTTGGCGGAATCGGAATTCAAAGACAAGGTTGTCGTTGTTACGGGTGCCGGTCGTGGACTGGGTCGCTCCCATGCGATCGAATTTGCGCGCCGGGGCGCGTGCGTCGTGGTCAACGACCTTGGTGGCGCTGTGGACGGCACGGGTTCCGGCAATACGGCCCAGGGCGTTGTAGACGAAATCACCTCGTTCGGCGGTACTGCATTTGCCAGCACCGCATCGGTTGCGACCGAAGAGGGCGGGAAGACGATTATCGGCGATGCAGTGGCGCGATTCGGCACGGTCGACATTCTCGTCAATAACGCGGGGATCCTGCGCGACAAGACTTTTGCCAATGTCACCATGGAAAACTTCCGGGCGGTACTCGATGTTCACCTGATGGGTGCCGTCTACGTGACGAGCGCCGCGTGGCCGATCATGTCTGCAAAAGGCTGGGGCCGTGTCGTGTTCACGAGTTCAGGTTCCGGCATTTTCGGCAACTTTGGCCAATCCAACTACGCGGCCGCAAAGATGGGGCTTATCGGCCTCATGAATGTCCTGAAGCTCGAAGGCATTCGCAAGGGCATTCGCGTCAACTGTCTCGCACCCGGCGCTTCCACCCGGATGACCGAGGGCCTGCCGAGCGGTATGGACCGCGGCAGCCCCTCTCTCGTCAGCCCTGCCGTGCTCTACCTGTGTTCCGAGGACGCCCCCAACGGGGTCATCATGCAAGCGTCCAATGGCAGGTTCTCCATCCTGAAGATGTGCGTGAACCGTGGCGTGGACCTTGGCGAAGAGGTGACCTACGAACGCCTCGCCGCGGCGGTCGACGACATCGTCAACGATTCGGATTTCCTGGCCGGCTGACAAGGCCGCTTCGATTAAGGTACAGAACGAGAGGGCGTTCTATGGGTGTGATGATTCGCGGGATAGTTGTGGATATTAACGGGCAACCGTTGCCTAATATCAGGGTGCTGGCACTGCATGAACCCACCGGGTCGACGTTTGCACGCATCACGACGGCCGATGGGCGTTACTCTTTCGACAACGTGCGGGTAGGGGGCCCCTATGCACTGCACATCTCCGGAGACGGACTGGTGAGCGTGGAACACAAGGGCCTCAAGCTGCGTACCGAGACAGTGTACGAGCACGACTTCACTCTTCAGCCGGCGACCTAGCAACGTGGCCTCATTTCGCTTCAAACCGGACACCCTGCCGGACCTGCGGACGGCGCGCCTCCGCCTTGGCCTGCTGGAACCTCACCAGGCGCCGCAAATGGTGAAGTTCCGGGTCGAGAACCGGACTTTCCTCAAGCAGTGGGAACCGAAGCGGCCACCCGAATTCTTCACTGAAGGCTTCTGGCAGATGCAGTCTCGCGCCAACCTGCGAGAGTTCCGGGAAGGCGCAAGCGTTTGTCTCGTCCTGACGCTGCCGGCATCCGGCGAAGTGGCCGGCGTATGCAACTATACAAACATCGTTCGTGGGACGTTTCTCGCCTGCCATCTCGGTTACGCGCTGGCAGAACGCCATCAGGGAACCGGGCTCATGTTCGAGGCGCTGCAAGCCGGCAATCGGTTCATCTTCGAGGAACTCGGCCTGAACCGGATCATGGCGAACTACCTGCCCCGTAATGCGCGCAGCGGTCAACTTCTCGAGCGCCTGGGATTCGAGGTGGAGGGCAGGGCGCGCCGCTTTCTCAAGATCAACGGCGTGTGGGAAGACCACGTGCTGACCTCGCTGGTCAATCCGGCGACACGCGACGATCCCTGATCTTATTGATCCAGCCGGTGGACGAATCCTGGTCCGCCGAGATAGATGCCGCCATCCACATTGATACATCGCCCGTTGGCATAGGTCCAGGCTTGCTTGACGCTGGCAGGGGCTTCCCCGGTCGCGAGGGGAATCGGTGTGTGTCCGTGCACCAGTCGTCGCGCGCCGAAGAGGCGCAGCAGCTGTTCAGCTCGCTGTTGGCCGGTCATGCCAAGTGCGGAAAAGGCGCGGTGTTCTGCAAACGCCCGAAGCGCGTTTTCCCAGTGAGGCAAGGGACCGTCGCAGACCAGGCGACGAAACGGTTGGTTGACGGCCTCGATGTTGCGACCGTACTCGACATAGAACGTGGCATCGGCATGGATAAGCAACGTGTCTTCGACCTGCGCCATCATTGGAAGCTCCCGGAGCCAGCGGACGTGTCGGTCCTCGAGCCTTGCAAGATCGCTTTCGATACCGCCCCACATTCGCCACTGGTCGACCACACGCATTCCCGAACTCGTGACCTGATCGCCGAACCGGTGGACGCAGAGCATCATCATTTCATGATTTCCGAGCAGTGCGCCGACTCGGCCGCCGGCGGCGGCAGCCTCGGCCTGCAGGCGCATGGTCAGTTCGATGCACTCGATGCCATGGACGCCGCGGTCGAAGAAATCACCGATCAGCCATATCGTGTCCGTCCCGCCGCACCAGCGTTCCTCGTGGTCGATCAGTTCCTGTTCGCGCAGCAGGCGCCGGTAGTCGTTCAGGTGGCCATGAAGGTCGCCGATCAGGTAGGTCGTCATTCGATGCCGCAGGATTCAAGGAGAGTTGCAAGCGCGTACTTTA
>JAGRIN010000209.1 GCA_020443245.1 Pseudomonadales bacterium | reverse complement strand
CGAGAAGATGTGGCAGAGTTCCATGACCCCGAACGATTCGTCCCGCAGCAAGCGCAGGACATCCAGGCGCAGGCCGTCTGCCGTCGCTTTGCAGAAACTGAGTAGTTCATCGGAAGGGACAGATTGTGCCGAAGGTTCAGGCACGAGGGCCGTTACGGTCGTCATGGAACTCGAATATCAAAATAAGTTGATATAGTACCCAAGCCATTCATCTATATCAAATTAATTTGATATGGAGAGGTGAGCGGATTCCTTATACTGGACCCCGAGACGCGCGTGAAGGAAGGGGAAAGTAGTACATGAGCGGAGCCATCAGCCAGATCCAGGTGGTGTACGATCCGGAGGAGGATCGCATCCTGTTTCGCCTGAACTCGACCGAGCAGCAGCAGTTCCGATTCTGGCTGACGCGGCGGTACACGATCCTCCTTCTCAAGGTGCTTGCCGAGCATCTCGACAAGGACCCCGATGTCACCGTTCAGGGAACGCCGACCGCGAGAGAGGCGGTGAGGAGTTTCAAACAGGAAGAAGCGGTGCGCAATGCCAACTATGCCGAATCCTTTCGTGAGGACGCTAACGAGCTTCCGCTGGGGCAGGACGTGCTCACTGCCTACCGACTCTCATACAGCGTGAAGAACGGCATCCTGCATCTCGGCATCCAGCCGAAGGAGGGCCAGGGTATCAACATGGCCATCAACCAGGAAATCAATTCGAGTTTCACCCAGCTTCTGCTGGGCGCGGCCGGAAAGGGTGAGTGGAAACTGGACAGCAAAGACATCTCGATTCAACCGGCGGGGCAAGACAATATAGTTATCAATTAGTTAAGCGCTGGTTTGCAGACGTGCCCTGAAGTTGCAGATCATCCGGTTTCCATGAAGCTTCCATAGTGTTTCCATATTCGCTGGCTAGACTGGCATTTATAGAATTCCCGCTAGCCCGATTGCCTGACGGCAATTCAGCGTCGAATAGCTAAGAAAGTAAAAACAAAAAAGCCCCGATTGGTGCTCAAAAGTCCTAACTCCTCCCCTCCCCCAAAAGTGTTAGGACTTTTTTTTCCCCGTCAGAAATTCGTCCTGTTCAGGACGCTGCTGCCAATACCTGCTCGCTGACAGTTCGAGAAAGGGGCAACGTCACTCGAATTGTGACACCATTGCCGTTCAGCAGATTCGCCGCGCTGACACTTCCGCCGTGGTGTTCGGCAATCACGCGCACCACATACAGGCCCATGCCGAAGTGAAGCCGGTTGTCCACGGTTGTTGCCCTGACTGAAACCATCGAATCAAAGATGTTCTCGAACATCTCGGGAGGAATCGTCGGGCCCTGGTTGGTAACGAACAGCGTGAGGTTGGTGCCGTCGGTCGTGAGCCCAACCGTGATGGTGCTGCCGGGCGGCGAGAAGTCCACAGCGTTGTCGATCAGCTTGTCCAGGAGTTGTTCGATTCGGTAGTCGGAAACCCGGCTCATGACCTCCCGCTGGGTGCCGCGATACTCGAACAGGCGGTCGGGGTGCGAGATTCGGCAATTTGCCAGGTAATTCTGGACCAGCTTGTAGAGGTCGATGACCTCGAATTCCTCGGCATCCAGCGCATCCTCGAGGCTGGCAGCATCCGCGAGGTTCTGGACGATGAGGCCGATGCGCTCGACACCTCGCTTGGCGCTCTCGAGGTATTTCATCTTGGCCGACTCCGAGCTTTCCGAAGCCAGGTTCTGCAGGGAGGTGCTGAGCGTATTGAGCGGATTGTTGATCTCATGCCGCAGCGTTCGTGGCATGTTCTCGAGGAACTGGTTGTGCTGGTGCAGGCGCGCGATCATGTTGGAGATGCTGCGCGCCAGGTCCCCGATTTCGTCGCCGGAAGTCGTTTCGCTGGTGAGGCGGTTGGTTTGCAGTCGCCCGTACTTGTCGATGGCGTTGGTCGCCTCGGCCCCGAGCTTTCGGATCCGTCGCGCAAGACGTACCGAAAACGCCAGGATCAGTGCGACGAAGATGAACAGGGCGAGGACAGAGAAGTTGATGATCCGTTCCAGCGCGTCCCGCCGGAGTTGCAGTATCCGGTTGGTATTCTGCGTGAGGACGACGGTTCCGATGATCTCGTTTTGCGCGATGATCGGATGCGCCGCGATGATCACCTCACCTTCCTCGTCAGTGTAGCGTCGCTGGTAACTTGGCTTGCCGGCGAGGGAGTCCTTGATGACCTGGTCGTCCGGTGCGGTGTTCTTCTCGCGCAGGCGCGTGTCGATGAAGCTGTAAATGTTGTCCATGATCGAGGACAGGAACGACAGCCAGTTGCCGATGAGCGATTGCCCGACATCCTCTTCTGCGTGCAGTTGCGGTGCGCGGTAGCTGCCGACTTCGGCGCGTACTCGTCTCTGGGCATCAATCACCTGGATGTTCGCGCCGGAATAGCCCAGTCCCTCGACGATTTTCAAAACCTCCGGAGACTTCAGCAGGACCAGGCCATAAGTGTCCTGTCCCGCGGCAGGCAGTGTGCCTGTGATCGAGTTGATGGTGCGGGTATCGGGGTCGTCGACATCGACCACTGCCAGGCCAAAGTGTTTGGTTGAGCCCAGCAACTCGAGCGGAATCCGGAACTCGACGTTGTAGCCGTCGGGAGTCAGCGCCATAAAGCCCTGCACGCGATACTCGGCGCCTCCCTGTACGGCGTAGCGCCAGTCGCTGTCGACGGGATAGGCGGATGTCACTCCCGGCTCGGTCATGGTGACGACGAGGCGCCGGATCTCGCCGGTTTGTCCGGTATAGGTAAGACGGATGTGGTCGGACTGGTCGAGTCGCAGGATGTTGCGATCGCGGAAGACCAGCGAGTCGTCACGAACCTGGACCAGCGCGTAGATCTGGTCGTTGTGTTCGCCGAGAACCAGTTCGAAATGCGGTGAAGACGCCGGATCGAGCGCGCCGAAGCTGACGCGATAGCCCAGCACGCCTTCCCAGTCGCTGCTTTTGCCGTCGATACGAACTGGATTCTGCAAAGGGTGTGCGTAGAGCTGCTGGTATCCCTCGGGAGAAATCGGCAACTCGTTGAACAGGTCCGAACGTCCGTTCAGCAGGGTCGAGATCCCTTCCGCCGTCAGAAGCTGCGCGTTGGCCTGGCTGTCGACGAGAAACGCTTCCATTTCGCGCAGGTACAGGTAGCTGAACCACGGAATGACCACGAGCGCAAAGCTCATCAGGATGAAGAGCTTGGTGGCCAGCCTCGGGCCGCGAATGACGGGTTTCATGGCTCGCTTGCTTCGAGCTACTTCACGGACCAGCGGTAGCCGAATCCGTATTCACTCTTGATGCAGTCGAAGTCGGGGTCGATCATCTCGAATTTCTTGCGGATGTTGCGCATGTGGGTGTTGATTGTGTTGTTGGTCACGAGACTCTGCATGGTGGCGTTCATGAGCGTGTCGTAAGACACCGCATGTCCCGGTACCCGCACGAGTTTGGCCAGCATGCGGAACTCTGTGCCGGACAGGTTGATCGGCTGGCCTTTCCAGGACACGAGTAGCGCTTCCTGGTCGATCGACAGGTCGCCGACCATCTTGGCGCTGCTCGAGCCCGCGGTGGACTGGAGCCTCGCCTCGTTGATGCGCAGCAGGGAACTGATGCGTTCGGCGAGATAATCGAGCGAAATCGGCTTCGGCAGGTAATCCCAGGCCCCGAGCCTGAGCCCGCTGATCTTGTCGATCTCGGCGATACGCTCGGTGAGAAAAATCACGGGAAGCGAGGGCGCGCGCGCCAGCAGGTCGCGACACAGTTCGAAACCGGCATCCACCTCATCGCCCAGTATGATGTCGAGAATGGCGAGATCCGGTAGTTCCTGGTCAAATCCGGCGAGCGCTTCAGCGCGTGAACTGTAGGCAGTGACGTCATACCCTTTCTTGGTGATCGCGTCGACGTAGTTACCCCGTTGGTCCGGGTCGTCTTCGACAATGGCGATGCGCTTTGCCATGCCCGCTCCTTTGAAGTGGCCGCTTGGGCCGGATTAAAATGAGGGTAAACAAGTACCCCAATTTCGTAGCTCAAACTACTGAAATTCCGCCTATTTTAGCAGTTTCATAGTTTCTCCACGATTGTTCATCGAACTTTCACTTTCCTTCAACGGAGGATTGGACATTTCCGCGTGTACTAGCAACTCAGGACATGTACGAAGCGTAACCCGGTGTTGAGAGTGTTTATGAAGGTATTTGTTCCAGTTTCAGATGAAGTGCTCACGCGACGCGGCAATGTGCCGGACCGGCTTGTACCGTTCAACCCCGCCTTCCTCGAGGCACGTGCCAGGCAAGGTCGCAAACCGGCGAACTGGATTTCAGAGTCCGACTACTCGTCAGCCTGCCGCCGACTTCGCGAGAGTGATGTCGAAGCTCGCTATTCCCACGCCTGATCCACTTCTTCCCGGGTCGGTATCGAACTCGCCGCGCCGGCTCGGGTGACGCAGATTGCCGCTGCGCGGCAAGCCCATTCCAGACAGTCCCAGATCTCGCGCCCGTTCGCCAGGGCGGCGAGGAAATAGCCGATGAATGTGTCCCCCGCACCGGTCGAGTCGACAGGTGAAACCTTGAAGGCGGGCTGCGCCAGCCGCGAGTCGGCATCTCCGTAAATTGCCCCTTCGCTGCCCAGTGTGAGTATTGTCCTGGAGTGTGGAAATCGGTCGACCATCGCATCGAGTATCGCACCCGGTGATTGCTCACCGGTCAGCGCTTCACCTTCCGTTCGATTGACGACAAAGAATTCGACCCGGGAGAGAGGGAGTGAGAGGGCATCCTCGGTCATAGGCGCCATGTTGAACGCGATTCGAAGTCCCCTGGCTTGTGCAACATCGATAATCTCGTCCAGGCGGTTGACCTCGTTCTGCACGAGCAGCAGTTCTCCGGGTCTGGCGTGTGAGAACGCCCGTCGGATGTGTTCGCTGGTAATGTGACCGTTCGCGCCGGCACAGATCACGATAGCGTTTTCACCGTCCGGCGTGACCTGGATGATGGCCTGCCCGGTTGCGTCCTCTCCGGTCTCGATGAGTGATGTATCCGCCCCCGCTTCATCGAGCAGCTTCCTGAGCCAGTCGCCATCAGGCCCTATCCGTCCCGCATGTTTCACGCGCCCGCCGGCTCGCGCGATAGCGAGCGATTGATTCAGCCCCTTGCCGCCACCGTGTATACGGAAGCCTGTGGACGGCAACGTCTCGCCGGGGTGAACAAAGTGCGGCACCTGGAATACACGATCGATTGTGCAGGAGCCGAAGTTGATGATCGTCGTCATCGTCCGGGTTCGGGGCTGATCGAGCGGGCCCTCGGAGCGAAGACAGGTGAAAGATTGCCAGGATGCGGTCCGAGGCCGTTGAACGATGCCATGTTTACCCCATTACGTAAGCCAACGCCAAGTGTATCCAAGATGGGATGCCGCGACACTTCGGCGCGACCTGCTGTATAGTCGGCGTTTGTGCTTCGCCCGCGACGCCCCGATTTGCCTATCTTCCGCGCCACTTCACTTGACGGTCTCGCCGCGATTGCCGGACTTGTCGTTATCGTCCTGGCTACATCGTTTGCGCGTGCCGAGGACGCCGGCGATGCGCAGTCACTGTTTGCGCGTTACCACGAGTCGGTATACCAGATTCGGGTCATCGACAACGCGTCCAACAACAAGTCGTCGACCGGTACCGGCTTCCTGATTGACCCGGGTGGGCTCGTCGCAACCAACTACCATGTCATCGCGTCCGTCGTCGACAATCCGGAAAAATACCGGATCGAAGTGATCGATCGCGACGAGAACGTGCTGCTCGCCAGCCTCAAAAATCTCGACATCGTCAACGATCTCGCGCTGGTAAAAATCGACAATGCGCCGGGTGTGCCGCTCCACTTGCGTGCTGATGCATCGAAGAAGGGCGATGAAGTCTTCTCGATTGGTTATCCCTACGATCTTGGCATCACCGTGGTGCCGGGGACCTATAACGGGCTTGCGCCGCACAGCGCCACGCGGCGCGTGCACTTCACCGGTTCACTGAACCCAGGCATGAGCGGCGGCCCGGCGTTCAGCGACGATGGGCAGGTGATCGGCGTCAATGTCGCCACCGCCGGCAACCAGATGAGTTTTCTTGTTCCGGTATCGAGCCTGATTGAGC